>QHYJ01000127.1 GCA_003223255.1 Acidobacteriota bacterium
AAGAGAAATCGAGGGGGGGGTCAAAGGCAAAAATCGAATGCGAACTTGCCCGCTTGGCAGGCTCGCACCAAGACGTCAAACAGTCCAATCTTTTAGATGATTAGAAGACGGTCGGTTGCGGAACCGCTGCTCCGCATGTATCGCGTTTTCGCTCTCTCTGTTACACTCTCGCGCATGCGCCGCCGTCATTTTCTCACGCTTTCCGCCGCAACTCTGGGCGGCGTTCTCGTGTATTCTCTGGACCGCAAAGCTTCGCTCCTCACTGCGCAGCACAAGCCCATTCGCCTCGCGCTTCGCTTTTTCACGGAGACCGAAGCCCTCATCGTTGCTGCCGCCGCGTCGCGCATCTTCCCTTCCGACGAATCCGGCCCCGGCGCGCGCGAAGCCGGCGTTGCCATTTTCATCGATCGCCAGCTCGCCGGCTCTTACGGCCGCGATCGGTTTCGCTATACGCAGCCGCCGTTTGAAGATGCTCCTCGCGAACTCGGTTATCAGGGCAGCGCCACGCCGCGCCAAATCTACCGCGAAGGTTTGAAAGCCCTTCAAGGTTTTCATCTCCTCGCTCCCGCTGCGCAAGACGAAGCCTTGCACGAAATCGAATCGACGATCTTCTTTTCTCTCCTCCGCCAGAACACCATCGAAGGCATGTTCTGTGATCCCCTTCACGGCGGAAACGCGGGCATGGTCGGCTGGCAGCTTGTGGGTTTTCCGGGCCCGCGCATGAGCAACTTCGATGAAATCGAGAAGTATTATGGCAAAGCTTTTCGTCCCAAGCCCGCGAGTCTTCGCCAAGCCACCGGCGCAAAGGTTCGCCCCAGCGAGGACGAGCAATGAAGAAGCTTCCGGCGGTCGACGCTGTTATCGTTGGCGGCGGCTGGGCCGGTCTGCTCATGGCTAAAGAGCTCGGCCAGCGAACTTCTCTGTCCATTGTTGTCTTGGAGCGCGGCCCGTCCCGCCAATCCTCCGACTACGCAACGGACATGGACGAGCTCGACTACGCCATTCGCCTGCGCATGATGCAGGACCTCTCGAAAGAAACCGTTACGCTTCGCCACGATGCTACGCAGCGCGCTCTTCCTCTTCGTCAGCACGGAGGTTTTCTCCCCGGCGCCGGTGTCGGCGGCTCCGGTGAGCACTGGAACGCTCAGGTTCCGCGCTTCCTCCCCGATTGTTTTCAGTTGCTCGGGAAAACCACGGAAAAGTACGGCGCAAATGCTCTCCCCGAAGGCCATGCCGTTCGCGACTGGGGCATCACCTACGACGAGCTCGAGCCTTACTATACGCGCGTTGACAAATTGCTCGGCACTTCCGGCCAGGCAGGCAACCTCCGTGGAAAACTCATCGACGGCGGCAACATTTTTGAAGGCTGGCGCAGCGAGGATTATCCCACACCGCCAACGAAAGTCCCTTACTTCTCTGCTCTATTCCGCGACGCTGCCAAGTCCCTCGGCTATCATCCGTATCCCGCGCCCTCCGCGAACATCAGCCGCGCTTACAGCAATCCCGATGGCATTTCTCGGGGCGGCTGCACCTACTGCGGCTTTTGCGCCCGGTTCGGTTGCATGGTCGGCGCCAAGGCGCAGCCCACCAACCTTCTTCTTCCCATTATTCAAAAGCGAAAGAATGTCTCTCTGCGCACTCGCGGCTGGGTTCGCCGTGTGCTGGTGGATTCGGCCTCTTCCAAACCTACAGTTCGCGGTGTGACCTACGTGGATGGCACAGGCGAAGAAATCTTCCAGCCGGCTTCTCTCGTCTTCCTCGCCTCCTGGACCTTCAACAACACGCGCCTTCTCTTGCTCTCTGGCATTGGCGAACCCTACGATCCGGCGACAGGCCGCGGCACGGTCGGCAGCAATCTCACGCACCAAGTCACCGTTTCCGCAGCCACTGCTTTCTTTGATCAACCTCTGAATCGCTTCATGGGCTCCGGCTCTGCCGGAATCCTCTTTAGCGATTTTGATGGCGACGACCTCGACCGCTCCTCGCTCAACTTCATTCGTGGCGGTTACTTCGCGGCGCGTGGCTACGGCTTTCAGCCCATTGGCAGCTTCGGCGTCCTGCCGAACTCCATCAAAGCGACTTGGGGATCAGAATGGAAAAAAGCTGCGGTCTCCTTCTATGACCGCACGGCAACCATTGGTTTCTCAGGGGAGCATCTCGCCTACAAAACCCACTTCATGGACCTCGATCCCACGTACAAGGACACCCTGGGCGATCCCCTGCTTCGCCTGACTCTCGACTGGCGGGACAACGAACGCAAGATGGCCGAGTTCGCCACGCCCAAAGCTGTCGAGGTGGCCCGCGCCATGGGCGCTCGGGAGATTAATCCATTCCCCGGCCTGCGCTCTTACGATTCCACCCGCTACAACTCCACACACATTCAGGGTGGCACGATCATGGGA
The DNA here is from genome assembly GCA_003223255.1 of Acidobacteriota bacterium. Classification (GTDB taxonomy): domain Bacteria; phylum Acidobacteriota; class Terriglobia; order Acidiferrales; family UBA7541; genus Acidiferrum. Next base: position 2,403 of record QHYJ01000127.1, read on the forward strand.
ACCTCGCCAGATCATTCGGTCGTTTCGCCTTATCTTCAGCACTGGCAGTTGCCCAATCTCTTCATTCTCGGAGGTTCGACATTCCCACAAAACGCCTCCGCCAATCCCACACCTACCATTCTCGCCTTCGTCTACCGCACCGCCGACGCCGTCATGGACCGCTACCTCAAGCACCCCGGCTCTTTGCCTTAAGCCGCGGTTTAACACTCTCGGGCGCGCCGTCCCCTTGCGTGCTAGAATTCTCGGCAGCGGGAAGTTAGCCATGCGAAACGGTCACCAGCACGCACGCTTACCGCTAGCTGGACAAAGCAATCTCCGTCCCGCCGAATACAAAACTCTTTTTGAATCCATCCCGGGTTTGTATCCTCTCTCTAGGCTTGAGTCACAGCTGCTGCAAATTTGGAAGCGCTAGGATTGGCAGAAGCCCTGTTGCGTTAAGACCGACGAATACCTTTTGAGGCAACGCATTCTCGCTGCGGAGTGGGCCATCCAGAGGCGATTCCGCGAATTAGTTTTGTCGAGGATCGAAAGGAGCGCGACGAGCTCGTGCAGGCAAGCCTCACACTCGGCCAGTTGACCCGCAAATTGTGATCTCACCATCCCACCGCGTAGCCCTTCGCCTTATTCTGTTCGTCCAACCAGGCCTTCAGCGGCGCAAAATAATCCGACAGCGCTGTCGCATCCATCTGCTTTTGTCCGGTCATTGCTTCGAGGGCTTCCTGCCACGGCCTGCTCTGTCCCATCGACAGCATCTGGTTCAGCCTCTCTCCTGCGGCTTTGTTGCCATAAATCGAGCAGCGATCGAGCGGCCCGGTAAATCCCGCTTCTTTGCACAACGCGCGGTGAAACTGAAATTGTAAAACCCGCGCCAGAAAATATCTCGCGTAAGGCACATTGGCCGGAACATGGTATTTCGCGCCGGGATCAAAGTCCGCTTCCGTTCGCTCCACCGGCGGCGCGACGCCTTGATATTTTCTCCGCAGCTCCCACCACGCTTTGTTGTAATCCGTCGGCTTCACCTGCCCAGAAAAAACTTCCCATCGCCACTTGTCCACCAGTAAACCAAACGGCAAAAACGCCACTTTCTCGAGCGCCTGCTGCAGCAAATAATCAATTCGCCCTGAAGTCGGCGGCACCGTCTCGATCAATCCTATCTTCTTCAAATATTCCGGGGTCACCGAAAGCGCAATCGTATCCCCCACGGCTTCGTGAAACCCGTCATTCGCGCTGCCTTGAAACAGCGGCGGCTGATTCATGTACGCGCGCTGATAAAAGTTGTGCCCCAACTCGTGGTGAATGGTCCGGAAGTCCTCTTCCCGGATCTGGATGCACATCTTGACTCGCAAATCCTCTTTCGAATCCACGTCCCAGGCACTCGCGTGGCACACCACGTCCCGGTCGGCCGGCTTGGTGAACAGGGACCGCTCCCAAAACGTGGCCGGCAAGGACGCGAATCCCAAGGAAAGGAAGAAATTCTCGCCGTACTTCACCATGCCCGGCGCATCTGTCTTCCGTTCCTGCAAGATTTTTGTCAAGTCGTAGCTCTGCGGCGGCTTCGGCGAATCCATCAGCGAGTAAATGTTGTTCCACTCCTGGCTCCAGATGTCTCCCAGCAAGTACGCGGGAATGGGCCCGTTCGCCGCCACCAGATCATTTCCATATTTCTTCCTCAATTGCCCGCGAACATAGGCGTGCAGCGACAAGTACAGCGGCTTCAACTGCTCCCACAGCCGATCTTCTTCCTTCGCGAAATCATCCGGCGGCATGTCGTAATTCGAACGCCATAGCGCTCCCACGTCCACGTAACCCAACTCGCGCGCGCCCGCATTTCCCAACTCCACCATCCGCGCATACCGCTGCCGCATCGGCGTGCCAATCGCATGCCAGCCAATCCATGCGCGCTTCAACTCATTTGGGTCGCGGCTCTCCGCCATCAATTTCTCCAGTGCCGTCACATCCAGGCATTTCCCTTTTTCGCCTTCCGGGCACCACTTCCCTTTCCCATAATCGCCGTCGAGCGATGCCAGGATTTCCGCCAACTCTTTTTGTGCTTTTGGATCGTCCGGCGCGGGAAACCCCGTCGCCAGTTCCAGCAGCAGACGTTTCCGCGCAAGTTCTGGCACCAGCTTCAATCCGTCAAATCGGTGCGCTTCCTTCGCGTACCTCGTGCTGGCGGTGTTCAACACTTCGCCCGCATCCGCTGCAACTTTTTCCGTATCCTCGGTAATAAAATTTTCCTGGACCCAGGACGCGCGAGAGGCCTTCACACCCAGGTCAAACAGCTCTTTTTCTGCATCTTCCGGGGTCGGCGCTGCTTTAGCGTCTTCGCTTTTAGCCGGCGGCGCTTGCCCGCGACTCGCCGCCGGCACTGCCAACAAAAACATGGCCGTACGGCAAAGAACAGCCACGCGTCCTCTGCTCATACCCCCGCCTTTCTCTTCTTCGTCACCACTTCCTTCAGCACCGCCAATGCCCGTTCGCAGCCTGCCCGGTCCACGTCGCAATGCGTCACCACGCGCACTGAATAAAGCGACGTGTCCTGCGCCCACACCCCATGCGCGTGCACTGCATCGCACAATTCCACCGCTGTCATCCCCGTCGCGGCGCAATCAATAATCACAATGTTCGACCGCACCTTTGCCGGATCGATCTTCAACCCTGGAATTTGTGCAATTCCTTCCGCCAGGACCTTCGCATTCTCATGATCGATGTGCAGCCGCGCCGGTGATTTTTCCAGCGCAATCAGCCCCGCGGCTGCAATTACTCCCGCTTGCCGCATCCCTCCGCCAAACATCTTTCGGTAAATCCGCGCTTTTTCGATGAACGCCTTCGACGCCGCCACCATCGATCCCACCGGCGCGCCCAGCCCCTTCGACAAGCAAAACATCACCGAATCCGCTTTCTTCGTCATCACCGCCACGTGATCTCCCAGCGCGGTCGCCGCATTGAAAATCCGTGCGCCATCCAGATGCACCTTCAATCCCATATCGTGCGCCCGATCACAAATTTCATTCACGCGGTCAGTTGGATACACCGTTCCGCCGGCCATGTTGCTGGTGTTTTCCAAGGTAATCAGCGCTGTCTGCGAGTCGTAATAAATCTTCGGCCGGATCGCCGCCTTGATTTCTTCCCATGTCAAAATCCCGTCTTCCCCGCGCGCCACACGCGGCATGCATCCCGCGATCGCCGACATCGACGCCAGCTCATACAAATTCACGTGACTGCGCTCTTCGCAAATCACTTCGTTCCCGTGATGCGTCCAAATCTTGATGGAAATTAGGTTCCCCATACAGCCGGTGGGCACAAACAGCGCCGCCTCTTTTCCAAAAATCTCCGCCGCCCGTTTTTCCAGCTTGTTGACCGTAGGGTCTTCTCCGTACACATCGTCGCCAACTTCGGCCGCAGCCATTGCCTGCCGCATCTCTGCGGTCGGTCGCGTCACCGTGTCGCTACGCAAATCGACAACGCCTTCCGGCGCCTTCCCGCTCAACTTCACCTCATCCGGATCCACTCTCTGATTTCCCTTCGCCATCGTGTAACTCATCTCCCTTACTCCTAATGTCCGCTTCCGCAAGTCCAAAACTCGTTCAGCAAATTTGCAAATGGTTATCCCCGCGCCTTGCGTTACTCGAGGAATGTGCTGCCCTTCCTTCTGTGCGTCCTCTGTGTCTCTGCGTTATTTTTCCTTGCTGCTTTACTTCATCAGTTCCACGAACACTTCATTCGACACACTCAACTTCTCCTCCGCCAACCGCACCACATCGCCCTGGCGTTTCACCAATCCCGCTGCCGCCAATGGTTCAAAGCGCCCGGCCAGCGTAACTCCATATGCCCGCTCAATCCGTCCGACATCAATTCCCGCCAACTGCCGCAAGCCCAAAAACAATTCCTCGTTCAGCGCCTGTTCCGTCGTCACCGTCTCCAACTGCTCCACCGGCAATCGTCCGCACTCGATTGCGCTTACATACGCCGCCGCGTCGTGTGCGTTGGCCCATCGCTGCTTACCCGAAAACGAATGCGCCCCCGCGCCAAATCCCAGATAGGGTTCGCGTCGCCAATATTTCAAGTTGTGCTTCGATTCGAACCCCGGCTTCGCCCAATTTGAAATCTCGTAATGGCGATATCCCGCCTCGCTCAGTTCTTTCTGCGCCGTTTCGTAAAATTCCGCCATCTCGTCTTCGCCAGGCACGGCTCCGGCGCTGTACCGCGTTCCCGCCGCCAGCAACTCCTTCCCCAGCCGGCTTCCTTCATCCACCTCCAGCAGATACACCGACACGTGCTCCGGCCCCAGCGCAATCAACTCCTCGACCGATTGCTTCCAGCTCTCTTTGGTCTGGTGCGGCAATCCTGCAATTAAATCGAAACTGATATTCCGAATCCCCGCTGCTCGCAAGATGGGCACCGCTCGATAAATATCCGCGCGCCGGTGCATTCTCCCCGACGCCGCCAACTCCTTATCCGAAAACGACTGCACGCCAAAACTCACGCGGTTGATTCCCGCCCGAACCCACGCCATCGCCTTCTTCTCTTCTACCGTCTCCGGATCCGCTTCCAGCGTTACTTCCTCAAAATTCCCTCCTCCCTGTGCACTCTGCGTTCTCGGTGTTGAAAAACCACCGTCCACTTTGTCGCTGCCTGTTCGGCCCGCGCCAAACGCCTCCCGGATCGCTTCCAAAATCCTCGCTAACTCCTCCGCCTCCAGCAGGCTCGGTGTCCCGCCGCCAAAATAAACCGTATCCACAACAAATCCTTCTGCCCCTGCTTGCGCCGTCTGCTCGTTTGTTTGTAGGGGCGCAGCACTGCTGCGCCCTAGGCGCCCAGGCCCACCCACGCCAGCCGCATTCAGCCACTGACGGTGGTGATTAATCTCCTCGCACACCGCCTCCGCGTACGGCGCAAACCTCTTCCTTGACACCACTCCCGTGTGAAAATTGCAGTACGTGCACTTCGTCTGGCAAAAGGGCACCTGCACGTAGATTCCGAGCCTTTTCATGGCACAAAAACTCTAGCACATCGAGCATGAGAAGGAGGATAATCACGCGTACGGCTGGATTTTCCGGCTCGCTCGACGCTGCTTTCGGCGATAAGGCACCAACATGACGTCGTTTTCGCTCGTCGTCCCGCTCACGCTCCTTTTTTCCAACCTTGTTTCGCAACAAGTTTCCACCTATTCGCAACAAGCCACTACGGCTTCGCCTGGTGATCTGCCCGCGGAGCTCCGCGCCCGTATGGAACGCGATCGTCAGCTCACGCTCGAAATCAACGACCTTGCCGGCCGCATTCACTCCGAGGCCGACGCCAGCGCCCTCGTTGACAAATTCGCCGGAAAGTTCGCTGACACCCTTCCACCATCTTGGATGACCCGGGGCATTCGCCAGCGTCTTGCCCACGCCGAATATGAGGCGGTATCCGACCCTTCGCGGCTGATCCCTGAGCAACGCATTGCCGACGTTTGGAACGAATATGTTCGGGAGATCGGTGCCTCCGACGAGGCACTTGTCACCCCTGCCGAGCTGCACAACTTGCGTGACGCGGATTTCGCTGGTGCGCAACTTTTGTGGTCCCGCGGCCAAAACATTTGGGCGGTTTCAAGTATTTACGCCCTGAGTCCTGACGGAAAACTGGCCGAAGGCTGCCGCCCCATCGAAACACTCCGCATTTTGTACGACGTAGACATGATGTTCGACAATCTTCGCGGCGCTCGCGAGCGCGTCCGCAGGGGAACCCTCGTCTCCGAGGAACTTAGAAAGCGTCAGGAGAATCCTCTTCCGCAGCAAAAGATCACCGCCCGGCTGGAAGCTCATGCCACTAACAACGCCTTTCGGCTTGGAGTTCATGTTGACAACAATCCCGTCCGTCTCGCCGAATCACGATATATCCAGCAACACGGGCCTTACATCCTGAACGGCGTAATGGAAAAGCTGTTTGACGAGCTGTTTCCCTCGAGTGACTAAGGCCGCTTCCCGCCTCGTCGCACAACGAGTCTTCCCCGGCTGGGAATTAAAAGTCACGCAATCCCAGTTATGTGGAACAAGTGCGTGTACAATTCCGTTTTCTCTACGGGGTGCCAAGACATGAAGAATCGAGCGAAGCCCGTTTACCTCATCGCTTTGCTGCTAGCAGTCTGCACTATCCTGGCGCTGACCGCGGTACCTTCTCCATCCGATACTTCCTCGGACTCCTGGCCCAACTACGGCCGCGACGCCGGCGGCATGCGCTATTCGCCGCTCACGCAAATCACTCGCGACAACGTCTCCCAACTCAAAGTTGCTTGGACCTTCCACACCGGCGATGTCTCCGAAGGCGGCGGCCGCAGGAAGCGCAGCGGCTTTGAGACCACGCCTCTCCTCGTCGACGGAACTCTCTTTCTGACCACCGCCTTCAATCGCATCATCGCCCTCGACCCCGAAACCGGCCAGCAACGCTGGGCCTACGACCCCAAGATCGACCTCGATGGCGACTACGGCGACGGCCTCATCAACCGCGGCGTTGCCACGTGGCTCGACACCACTCGCTCAGCCAAGCAGCTTTGCCACCGCCGCATCTTCGAGTCCACGCAAGATGCCCGTCTCGTCGCCGTCGACGCTGCCACGGGCGCTCCCTGTGCCGATTTCGGCAAGGACGGCCAAGTTAGCCTCCGCGAAGTTCTCCAATACCATCCCGGCTGGTATCACATGACTTCTCCACCCGCCATCATTGACGATCTCGTTGTCGTCGGCTCCGCCATCGACGACAATCATCGCGTCGACATGGCCCGCGGCGTTGTGCGCGCCTACGACGCGCGCTCCGGCGCTTTGCGCTGGAGCTGGGACCCGCTTCCCGCCAATCCCACGGCGGCTGCCGCCGAAGGCAAAAGCCCTTCCTGGCGCAGTGGCGCTGGCAACGCCTGGTCCATCATGGTTGTCGACCAAGGACGTGACTTACTCTTTGTCCCCACCGGCAGCGCCAGCCCCGATTATTACGGCGGCCTCCGCCCCGGTGACGACAAGTGGTCCAACTCCGTCGTCGCTCTGCGTGGCAAAACCGGCCAACTTGTCTGGGGCTTCCAGCTCGTTCATCACGATCTCTGGGACTTTGACAGCGCCGCCCCGCCCCTGCTTGCCACGTTGCGTGTGGATGGTAAAGACGTCCCCGTCGTGATTCAAGGCAACAAGTCCGGAGCGATGTACCCGGCGAAGTTGCTTCGCCCACACAGCCCTTCCCAATCAAGCCACCTCCGCTCGCTCCGCAAACTCTTTCTGCCGACCAAGCTTGGGGACCAACTCCCGAGGATCGCGATTGGTGCCGAAATTACATTTCGCGCCTCCGCAACGAAGGCATTTTTACGCCGCCCAGCGTTCAAGGCACTCTCATGGTACCCGGAAACCTCGGCGGCATGACCTGGAGCGGCTACGCCTTCGATCCCAAGCACAGCCTCCTCGTCACCAACACGAACAATATCGCTGCCATCGCCCGCCTGATTCCTCGCGAAAAATACAATGATCGCAGTTCGCACATGGAAGACGGCGACTACGGCGACCAGCTCGGTGCTCCATACGGCCTCTACCGCCGTTTCATTCAGTCGCCCTCGGACCTTCCTTGTAGCTCTCCGCCGTGGGGCTACCTCACCGCGGTGGATATGACCGAAGGAAAGATTCGCTGGCAGGTGCCTCTAGGCTTGATGCAGGATTTCGGCGGCACGCACGCCCAGATTCCTGGCGGCTCTATCAGTCTCGGCGGACCCATCGTCACGGCTGGTGGACTCGTCTTCATCGCCGGCACGACCGACTGCTTTCTCCGCTCCTTCGACGTCGAGACCGGCAAGGAGTTGTGGAAGGCCCAGCTTCCTGTGTGCGGCAACGCCACGCCCATGACGTATCGCGTCAGCGCCGCCGGCAAGCAGTATCTCGTCATGGCCGCCGGCGGCCATCCCAAAATCACCGAAGAAAAACTCGGCGATTCTCTCGTCGCCTTCACCCTGCCTTAACGCCTCGCCATTCGACTGCATCTTTCCCGCCTCTGTGACCGCCATTACGCCCGTTGTGTGATGGCGCTCACAGCATTGCGTAAATGGGCAGGGCTAGCCTCGCTAGCCTGTTTTTCTCTTTCCGGCCTTTTTCGTGCTTCCATCCCCGACCATCCAAACGACTTAGCAATTCCCCGACAAACCGCCCATTTGACGACAATTTCCCCGTTGTCACGCGCCACGATTCCATGGAAAGTGCTTACCATTCGGCCGTGGCGCGGGTCCAATGTACAGATTCACCGTGAGGCTCTCATGAGTAACCGCAATAGCTCCGTCCTCCTGCTCGTTGCCGTCTTGTCAGCCTCGTCGTGGCTCGAAACGACTGCGATGGCGCAGCCGCCGCCTCCGCGGGTGGTGGACATCACGGCCGCCGACGGGGTCAATCTGAAGGCCACGTATTTCTCAGCGGGAAAGCCCGGTCCTGGCGTTCTTCTGCTCCACCAGTGCAATCGCCAGCGCAAAGTTTGGGATGATCTCGCCGAACGCCTGGCCGCCTCCGGCCTCAACGTATTGACCTTCGATTTTCGCGGCTTTGGAGAAAGCGGCGGCACGCCAATCGACAAACTCACACCGGAGCAAGCTCCCCAAGTCTTCCAGCAAAAATTCCCTGCCGACGTCGATACTGCCTTCCAGTATCTCGTGTCTCAGCCGGGGGTGACTCGCAGCGCCATCGGTGCTGGCGGAGCAAGTTGTGGCGTCAACCAGTCCGTGCAACTGGCACGCCGCCACGCGGAAGTGAAAGTATTGGTTTTGCTCTCCGAGGGAACCGATCCCGCGGGCCGCCAGTTCCTTCGCGAGTCTCCCAAACTGCCGCTCTTCATGGCTGTGGCCGACGATGACCCGGATCCCGGTGTGGTGGAAATTATGCAGTGGCTGATCAGCCTGTCACCCAATCGAGCGAACCGCTTCGAGCGCTATTCCACCGGCGGGCATGGCGTCGAAATGTTCGATGCCCACAAAGAACTGCCGGGCGAGATTGTGGACTGGTTCCGCGCAACGCTGGCGACGCCTCCCGTTATGCCACCTGGCAAACGGACCTCGCAGTCTTCTGCACGAACCCAGTTTCTCGAACTTGTCGATCGCCCTGGCGGCATCGCCCAGGCCCTGCAGCAATACGCCGAAGCGCGGAAGCGCAATCCAAAAGTTGTCTTGTTTTCGGAAGAAGTCATCAATCGCGTTGGCTATGAGCACCTGCTACCTGGAAACGCTAAGGATGCCGTCGAGATCCTGAAACTAAATGTTCTCGCCTTCCCCAGCTCGCCGAATGTTTACGACAGTTTGTCCGACGCCTATCTTGCCGACGGCCAGAAGGACCTGGCGCGGCAGAACGCAAAGAAAGCGCTGGAACTGCTGGCTTCGGACACTGCGGATCCTCCGGACCGGCGCAAAGCCATTAAAGAAAGCGCGGAGCAAGAACTGAAACAACTGGGAGACGCTCCCAACTAGGTTGAAATCCTTTTCATGAACGTCAAAAGATCACTTCACCCGGCAACAATCTTCACAACCAGCTTTCGCTCGCGAGGCCCGTCGAATTCACAGAAGAAAATGCCTTGCCAGCGTCCCAGCGCCAACCGGCCATCTTCCACGAACACCATTTGGCTGCCGCCAACAAGCACCGATTTGATATGCGAATCCGAGTTGCCTTCGCTGTGCCGGTACGGGCCGGTCTTCGGCACCAGCCGGTCCAGCGCGCCTTCCATGTCTCGCGCGACGTCCGGGTCCGCGCATTCGTTGATGGCAATCCCTGCGGTGGTATGCGGCACATATAAGTAGCAAATGCCCTTGGAAATTTTCGCTGCGGAGACCGCCTTCTGCACCTGTGCCGTCACGTCCAGAAGCTGCGTCCGCCGCTCCGTCTTCACCATCAGTGTCTGCACGAAGCTGCCTTCTCGTGGTGGATTTTAGCATTAGCCCCGGGTTTGCAAGGATGCAGGAAACCGCTGAGCTTGTCATTCCGAGAGCGGGGTTTGCCCGAGGAATCTGCTTTTGGTCAACTTGCTACCGTGCAATGCGCAGGGAAATCTACGGAATGGAAACGATGAAGTGATGCCCAAGTTTCTTGCTGCTGCACAGTTTTTGCAATTCGCCCAGGCCGCTCCCGCCCCAGCGCGCCAAAAACGGCAGCAAACAAAGTTCTCTCTCTTGCAACCCTTTGTGCGGATTCAAGAGCGATTCCAGATGCTGCTCGTGCGAAGAAATTACGCCCAGTCTCTGATCCAGTGCGCGTCCGGCTTTCTGCCGCAACTGCTCGAGGTGGAATTCAATTCCCTTCTTGGTTCTCTCGACGGTACCCGCAAGCGTGGCATCCAATTTTTCGATCTTTTTGCCAAGCCGGTCGATCATTTTGGCGATCTGTTTTTGGTCGCGGTCAAGATCTATGGACAAGGATCTAGGGACGGACGCGCCTTCCATCTTGTGCCGCAATTCCTGCGGACCCGCCCACACTTCTTCGATGGTCAGGCCGTACCGGTCGAGCAGTTTGTTAGCCTTGGCATCCACGAGGGTGAATCCGGCGCGCGGCAGCATGACCGGCATGCGCCCCAGCAAGTGCTGGTAGACCACTTGCGATTGCGCAATGTAGGAAAGCTCCGCCGGCCCGCCAATGAAGGCGACTGTGGGCAGCAAATAATCTTGCACTACCGGCCGCAACAACGCGTTGGGACTGAACTTCTCCGGCTCCGCGTGCGTGAGATGCACCAATTGCTCGCGGGCCCAACTCTTTTCTCCTGCGTGGAATTTTCCGTTGCCTGCCGCGATGGGTCGCCGCACCCCGTCCCCCATGTAGAAAAGCAGCGTGCTCTTGGAAGTTACTTTGACCTGCGCATCAAATCCGGCGCGATCCAATTCTTTTCCGCGGTGCAGCAATTCTTCGTTCAGTGCGTCGCGCTCCGCCAGCGCGTGCTGATAAAGTGGCGCGGCCACTTTGTGCAGTCCCGCATCGAGCGGATCCATCAGGATCAAGCCCTGCTGCGCAAACAAGCGCGCAAACAATTTGCCAAACGCGCTGCCGTAGGTTTCTTCCGCTTTGTAACTCTCGGCCAGATATTGCGCGAGCAGGTCGCCGCCGTCTTTCGCCAAAAGGTCTTCCGCTTCCCCGGCCAATCTTTCTCCCGCGGGACCCAGCAGAATCCGTCCTACGGGCTTTCCTTCTTCATTCCCGTCAGGCAGCTCGAAGCGCGTCAGTTTCCCCGAATCAAACCAGCTTGTGTGGCGCACCTCTTCGAGGTCGTGGTCCTCGGTGGCCATCCAGAAAACCGGCACGGCGTCGATTCCATCCCAGGTCAACTCCTCCGCAATCCGGATTGCCGTCAGCGCCTTGTACACGGAATACGCCGGCCCGCCAAACAGTCCCACCTGCTGTCCCGAGACAACGGCAACCGCTCCCTTTGCCAGCCGTTCGAGATTCGCCTTCGTCTCGGCACTGGCTCCCAAGTCCACGTTCTGCTTGCCAAGAATCCTCGCTACTTCCGTCCGGCGTTCCTCGGGGTAATCGAATTTCCGGCCGGCTTTCGTCACCGCTTGCATCGTAGGCGGATGGGTGTAGAACGCCTTTACTTTTTCAAACTTCTCCAAATAGGCGAGAAACAGCTTGGGCTGGTGGGAGAGTTGACGGAAGGCCAGCGCGCGACAATCCATGTGCGGTTAGATGAACTCCACGTGAAAAGGTCTCACGGATTTCGGACAAATTCCAGGCCGCGTGCGCGCGACAAATGCCCAAAGCCGGGGCCTGATTCACGCCCCACTTAGGGCCAAGCGAAGCGCAAATCAGGCGCGCATCACCGCCGGTTCGAGGATCTCCAGAAACGCATTAAGGCGTTTCTTTTGTTCATCTTTGAGAGGCAGAAGCGGAAGCCGGGGCAGCCCGCCGCGGAGGCCGCGTTGGTCCATAGCATATTTCACGCCGGCGATCCCGCATTCGGAGACGACGAGTTTCGAAGCCCGTAGAATCACGGTGTGCAGTTCGCGCGCTCTTTCCTGCTGGCCCTGGCGGATGAATTGGTAAAGCTCGACACACTTTTCCGGCAGCGCGGAAGCCAGGGCAAGAATGGCGCCGCGCGCGCCGACCGTGAGCGAAGGATACACCGTGGCCGCCGAGCCAACCAGCACTTGGAAGTCGGGCGGCGCACTGGCAATGATTTCTGCCACGCGCTGAACATTTCCGGAGCTTTCCTTCATGCCGATGATGTTTGGTTGCCCGGCCAGCACAGCAACTTCCGGTGGCTCCAGTGCAACGCCCGTGAACTGCGGTACGGAATAAAGCAGCACGGGAATCGGCGAAGCATCGGCCACGCGGCGATAATGCTGGATGTACACTTCCGGTTTGTAAACTGGCTTGTAGTAGTACGGCGTTTTCACCAGGGCGGCGTCGTAGCCGAGTTCCGCAGCGCGCCTGGTGCGCTCGATGGTTTCCGCCGTGGACTCCGCGCCGGTACCAGCGATCAATTTTTTCCCGGGCGCCGCCACTTCCTTTACGGTGACGAGAACGGATTCTGCTTCCGCTTTGGAAAGCAGCACGGACTCGCCCGTGGAGCCGTTCACCACGTAGCCTGCCAATCCGATTCGGTTGTATTGCTGAATGTTGTGCTTCAAATCGGCGAGCGAGACGGAACCGTCGCCCGCAAATGGTGTGATTAAGGCGGGAAAAACTCCAGACAAATCCATGATTCAATCTCCTGAGGCTCCGGAAGAGGGCGCGCCGGAAGGGGCAGCTTGGCCTTTATGCAAATCCTGCAGCGCAGCAACCTCAATGCCCTGCTCGTGCAGCGCACGAATGCCCCGCGCGGCTGCGTTGGCCGCAGCCAGCGTGGTGATACAAGGTAAATTGTAGCGAATCGCAGCGCGCCGAATCGATTTCTCATCGTAGAAAGATTCGCGGCCGAGCGGCGTGTTGATGATCAGGTCGATCTTCCCGGTTTTCACCAAGTCCACGATATTGGGCCGGCCCTCGTTGACTTTGAAAACCGCCTCCGCCTGAATTCCGGATGCTTCGAGCGCCGCAGCGGTGCCGCGCGTGGCCAGCAAGCGAAAACCGAGCGAGGCAAGCTCTTTGCCAAGCGCGCCGACGTGTTTTTTGTCCCGATCGTTCACGCTGAGAAATACCGTGCCCTTGCGCGGCAGGCGCTGCCCGGCGGCAAGTTGCGCTTTGGCAAAAGCTTGCCCGTAGGAAGTCGAGATGCCCATCACTTCGCCGGTGGAACGCATTTCGGGACCGAGAATGGTGTCCACGCCGCGGAATTTGTTGAACGGGAAGACCGGTGATTTCACGGAATAGAATTCGCGCACGGCAATTTCGGCCACGCCGTTATTTCGAACGACAGGCAGATGCATGCTCTCCAGTTTCTTTCCAGCCATCAAACGTGCAGCAACTTTTGCTAGGGGCATGCCCGTGGCCTTGCTGACGTACGGAACCGTTCGCGAGGCGCGCGGATTCACTTCGAGCACGTAAACCGTGTCGCGCTGAATGGCGTACTGTACGTTCATCAGCCCGACCACTTTCAATGCCAGCGCGAGGCGGCGCGTGTATTCCCGAATCGTGTCGAGGACGGCGGGCGTCAGGCTGACAGGAGGAAGCACGCAGGAAGAATCGCCGGAGTGGACGCCTGCTTCTTCGATGTGCTCCATGATCCCGCCGATGATGACATCCGTGCCATCAGCAAGCGCGTCCACATCCACTTCGGTGGCTTCTTCGAGGAACTGATCAATCAGCACGGGCCGCGCCGGGCCCATCAGCGCGGCTTGTGCCACGTAATCCTGGACGGTGTTGACGTCGTAGGCAATGACCATGGCGCGGCCGCCGAGGACGTAGCTCGGACGCACCAGCACAGGCAGACCAATTTCACCCGCGACGCGCGCGGCTTCCTCGGGGATCAGCGCCGTGGCGTTGCGCGGCTGTGGGATCTTTAATTCCTCGAGCAAGCGGCCGAAGCGCCTGCGGTCCTCGGCAAGGTCGATGGATTCTGGAGCTGTCCCAATGATGGGCACGCCGTTGCGCTTTAATTCCAGAGCGAGATTCAGAGGAGTCTGCCCGCCGAACTGCACGATGACGCCTTGTGGTTTTTCGCGTTCGACGATGGCCAGCACGTCTTCCAGCGTGAGCGGCTCGAAATACAGGCGATCCGAAGTGTCGTAGTCGGTTGAAACCGTCTCCGGATTGCAGTTCACCATGATGGTTTCGAAGCCATCTTCGTGCAAAGCGTAAGAGGCGTGGCAACAGCAATAATCGAATTCAATTCCCTGCCCGATGCGGTTCGGGCCGCTGCCCAGAATTATGATTTTCGGGCGCTGCTGCGCGTCGGATTCATCCTCATCTTCGTAGGTCGAATAGAGATACGGAGTGAAGGATTCGAATTCGGCGGCGCAGGTGTCCACGCGCTTGAAAACCGGCGCGACGCCGTAGCGCGCGCGCTGCAAACGCACCGAAGCGGGGGTCGTGCGCCAGATCTGCGCGAGTTGCTCGTCGCTCGCGCCGTGACGCTTCACTTCGCGCAGCAAATCTTTCGAAGCCGTCTCGACGGTCACGCCTGCCGCGCGGCGGTACATGGCGGTCAGTTCTTCAATCTGGTGGATGAACCACGGATCGATCTTCGTGAGCTCGCAAATTTCTTCAGCGTGCAGACCGCGCTCCATCGCGGTCAGCAGCCAGTAAATGCGGTCCGGACGCGGCGTGGCGAGTTTTTCGCGGAGCAGCGAATCGGGAGTTTCCGCCGGAGCGCGCCAAGGAGTGCTCGGCTCGAGCGAGCGGATGCCTTTTTGCAGCGCTTCTTTGAAGGTGCGGCCGATGGCCATGACTTCGCCGACGGATTTCATTTGCGTGCCTAAGGTGCTGTCGGCGCCGGGAAATTTTTCGAACTGCCATTTCGGAATTTTCACCACGACGTAATCAATGGTTGGCTCGAAGCAGGCGGGTGTCTTCTCCGTGATGTCGTTGGGAATTTCGTCGAGGCTCATGCCGACGGCGAGGCGCGCGGCGATTTTGGCAATGGGGAAGCCCGTCGCTTTGCTGGCCAGCGCCGAGCTGCGGGAAACGCGGGGATTCATTTCAATGGTGACCATGCGGCCGTTTTCCGGATTGATGGCGAACTGCACGTTCGAACCGCCGGTCTCGACACCCACTTCGCGAATAATCGCCGCCGCGGCGTCGCGCATGCGCTGGTATTCCTTGTCGGTCAGGGTTTGCACGGGAGCGACGGTAATGGAGTCGCCGGTGTGAACGCCCATGGGGTCGAAATTCTCGATGGAACAGATGACCACGAAGTTGTCGCGAAAATCGCGCATGACTTCGAGCTCGAATTCCTTCCAGCCGAGAACGGATTCTTCGACCAGCGCTTCATGGACGGGGCTTAAGTCCAGCGCGGCGGAAATGGCTTCTGCGAATTCTTCCTTGTTGTAGGCGATGGAACCGCCGGTACCGCCAAGCGTGAACGATGGACGAATCACGAGCGGGAAACCGAGTTGATCGCAAAGGCGCAGCGCGTCTTTCGCGTTGTTCACCAGCGCCGAGGCGGGCACTTCCAAGCCGATTTTGCGGCAAGCGTCCTTGAACCAGAGGCGGTCTTCGGCCACTTTGATGGCGCGAAGGGAGGCGCCAATCATTTCCACTTTGTATTTTTCGAGGACACCGCTTTCCGAAAGCTCGACGGCGAGATTCAGCGCGGTCTGGCCGCCGACGGTCGGGAGAAGCGCGTGAGGCTTTTCTTTGGCAATGATTTCTTCCAGGTATTCGCGCGTGAGCGGCTCGATGTACGTGCGTTTCGCCAGCTCAGGGTCGGTCATGATAGTCGCGGGATTGGAATTGACCAGAACGACTTCGTAGCCTTCAGCGCTCAGCGCTTTGCAGGCCTGCGCTCCGGAATAGTCGAATTCGCAGGCCTGGCCGATGATGATCGGCCCGGAGCCGATGATCAGAATCTTCTTGATGTCCTTGCGTTTAGGCATTCGTCTCCGTCAGGGCGCCACTACCATTTCATGTCATACCGGTTCAGCACGCCTTCCACTCGTTCGCGCTGATGCAAAACAACCGATCCAGCATACATACGGCGATGTGGAAATAGCTGCTCTTCAGCTCGCCATCGCCTTCGGGCTGCTGAATCTCCAGGTTGGGAAACGCGCTGTGCAGGTCCTCAAACAAGCGCGGATTATCCGCGCGGTAGCGCTCCCGCAGAACCCAATGGCCTTGTTCGTGGACGTAGGCAGAAAGGGCAAGGTCATCATTGTCCAGAAAGCGCAAATTAAGCGTGAGCACAGGATAGGAATGATTCATGGCGCCGCGTTCAATCACCATGTCGCGCGTGATCGTATATTTCTTTAGGTCGTATTGCTTGGCCAAGCGCTCCATCTGCTGCTTGCGCTGCTCTTCCATCGGAAAGCCATGTTTGGTTTTGATGTTAAGCTTGGGCGTCTCCGCGAATAGCGGCACTGCACTCAGCCCCACGATGGCCACCGTTGCCGCCGCTTTCACATCTCTGCGTTTGGTCATGCTCTTCAAAGGGACATTTCAGCGCCGCGAACTTCCCGGCTGGCGCCATTCTTGCATCATGTCCGCGAACTGCGTGAACAAATAATGCGAATCATGCGGCCCGGGCGAAGCTTCCGGATGATACTGCACGCTCAACAGCGGCACTTTTTTGTGGCGCATACCTTCGTTGGTGTGATCGTTCAGGTTGATATGCGTGATCTCCACGTCGCGCGAAGGCAACGAATCCGGGTCCACGCAGAAGCCATGGTTTTGTGCCGTGATTTCCACCCGTTCAGTGAGCAGGTTTTTGACAGGATGATTCGACCCGTGATGGCCGAATTTCAGCTTGAAGGTTTTGCCGCCGAGCGCGAGGCCGCACAGTTGATGACCGAGGCAAATCCCGAAGATGGGCACCTGCCCGATGAGCTTGCGGATCGTTTCGATGGCGTAGCCGATGGGCTCGGGATCGCCCGGGCCGTTGGAGAGAAAGACGCCGTCCGGTTTCAAGTCGAGAACTTCTTGGGCAGAGGTTTGCGCGGGCACGACCCAGACGTCGCAGTTGTGGTCCACGAGCAAGCGCAAAATGTTTTGCTTGATGCCGTAATCGAAGGCCAGGACGCGATGCTTGGAACTTTCCGGCTTGGCGTCGGATTCGCCCATTTGCTCGGACCAGGGCGAAATGGCGACTTCGACGGAACCTTTGCCCCAGCCATAGGGTTTCGGGCAAGTGACGCGGCCGGCGAGTTCCTGGCCGGCCATGCTGGGCAACTGCTTGGCTTCGAAGACCAGTTGGTCGGCGGGCGTGCCGTCGGTGGAAACGATGCCGCGCGGCGCGCCGACGTTGCGAATGTGGCGCACCAGCGCGCGTGTATCAATGTCCCAGATGACGGGAATTTTGTGGCGGTTCAAGTAAAGCTGAGCGCTTTCGGAAGACCGCTAGTTGGAAGAGATTTGCGAAAATTCGCGGACGATCAGCGCTTCGATGTGCGGGCGCGCGGACTCTTCGTCTTCAAGATTTGCCCCCACGTTGCCGATGTGCGGGTAGGTGAGGCAGACAATCTGCCCCGCATAACTTGGGTCGGTGAAAACTTCCTGGTAACCGGTGAGGCTGGTATTGAAAACGACTTCGCCGCCGCGGCGCGTGATGGCGCCCGCGGCGCGTCCGTTAAAGAGGCGCCCGTCTTCCAGCGCGAGGGTCGCGGGTCGGTGCTGGACTTCCGTCAGTGGATCCTCCTCCAGGGTTCCTGCACATTAGCACATCGCCATTCATTTGGGGTTCGCTTCGGTGGTTTCGAGCGAGCCGAAATGATCCACGGGCCAGTAGGCAAAAACCGCGCGGCCGTAGATGAACTGGCTCGGGACAGGGCCAAAGACACGCGAATCGTTGGAGCTGATGCGGTGATCGCCCAAGACAAAAAAGCTGTTTTCCGGGACGGTTTTCGGTGCGAAATCGCTGTTGTCTTCGTACTGCGGCGGCACATAAGGCTCGGGAATCGCTTTTCCATTGACATAGAGCACGCCCTGGCGAATCTCCACCGTTTCGCCCGGCAGGCCCACGACGCGCTTGATGAACGATTTGGTGTGGTCCAGCGGATACCAGAAAACCACCACGTCGCCGCGCTGAATGGGCTCGAAGCGGTAGACGAATTTGTTAATGAAGATGCGTTCCTGGTCGGAGAGCAGCGGGGCCATGCTCGTGCCTTCGACTTTCACCGGCTGATAGAGAAAAACGATGATGACCAGGGCGAGGCCGATGGCGATGAGCAGATCGCGCGTCCAGACGCGGAGCTCCTTGCGGAGGTTGTTTGCCGGAGAACCGGCGTCGGGGGAGGCGGCAGCCGGAGAGTTCGCGGAAACAGGAGTGCTGGAAAACGAAGGTTCCGGATTTTCCGGATGGGTCGAGGCGCCGCGCCGTTTCTGGTCCGAGCGGTCCATCTTGGGTGCGACACTATTTATAGCATGGGCGTCGCGGGGCGCGCCAGATGCGATTTTGCTTTTGTGCAAGAAAGCGCTGGGCGCTGCGAGGCCACCTTCCTCGTAAGATTCTGACGCCGCGGGGGCGTTGCTTGCCAGGGCCAGGAACGGTCTGGTGGACCGCGTCTTACTTGGATTCCTTGCCGGAGAAGGCGTAATTCAGGGAGGCCAGGGCGGCAATCACGGCCGTTTCGGTGCGCAGAATCAGTTGGCCAAGGGAGGCTTCCGGAAAGCCATGGCGCTCGGCCGACTGGAGCTCCGCGTCCGTCCAGCCGCCTTCGGGACCGATGGCTAGGGTCGCGGGGGAGGCGGGTGCGGAGTTCTGGCCTTCCAGGAAGCTGCGGAGGAGGGCCGCGTCGGGGCGTTCGGAGAGCAGGAGTCTCAGGCCCCCGGCAGGCTGCGAAGAAAAAGCAGCTTCCGGCTTCGCGAGTGGAGCCAAGGCCGGGAAGCGCAGGCGTCGGGACTGTTGGGAAGCTTCGAGAAGGATTTTCTTCCAGCGCGGGGCACGCTTGGAGGCGGCGGCGAGCAACGCTTTTTCGCTGCGGGCTGCGGCAAGAGGCACGATGGCGGCGACGCCAAGTTCGGTGGCTTTTTCCAGGGCGAATTCGAAGGCCTCGAATTTGACGACCGAGAGGAGAAGCGTCGTTTGCCGCGTTGGCAGGGAAGCTGGCAAATCTTCGACGAGGGCAAAGTCGATGCGGTCGCGCTTGATGTCTTCCACGCGAGCGAGGCAAACACGATGGCCGTCGCTCAGTTCGTAGAGCTGGCCACGCTCGGCGCGCAGGACGCGGCCGAGATGATGCGCAGCGTCGCCCTCCATGACGGCACGGTCATCCACAAATTGCTCAATGAAAAAGCGCCGCCGCACGCGGAAATTCTATCGCACTCTCCTCTTATTCGTGGCCAAAGCTCGGGCGGTAGCAGCCTTACTCTGTCGCCTTAGGGAGGATGGCGGGATATATGCTTCGCTAAGGCCGGTTGAGCCCAATTTCTAATTTTGCATTTCCAATTTCGATTTTCTAGCCGAAGATGTCTTTGACCTTGTCGAAGATCGAGGAGCCGCGCTCAGCGGGCTTGTTATCGACTTTCAGCGTGCCGCCGAGTTGCTCCATGAGTTTGCGCTGCTCGCGCGTTAGCTTGGTCGGCGTCAACACGCGGAGGTGATAGTACAAGTCGCCGCGGCCGCCGCCGTGCGGGTCGGGCAAGCCTTTGCCTTTGACGCGGAACACGGAATCGCTCTGGGTGCCTTCCGAGATCTTGAGTTTCTCCTCCCCGTTCAAGCCGGGCACTTGAAGTTCGGTTCCGAGCGTAGCTTGCGCGATGCTGATGGGAATAGTGCAGTACAAATCCGCACCGCGCCGCTCGAAAAACGGATGCTCTTTGACTTCGAGCACCACGTAAAGGTCGCCTTTGGGGCCGCCATTGGGCCCGGGCTCACCTTCGCCCGTCACACGCAAGCGCGTTCCTGTATCCACGCCGGGAGGAATGCGCAGTTCGATGGTTTTTTCGCGCTCCACGCGGCCCTGGCCGCGACAGTCCGTGCAGCGCTCTTTCACAATCTGGCCCGCGCCTTGGCAGGACGGGCAGGTGCGCGTGATGGTGAAGAACCCTTGTTGATAAGCCAACTTGCCGCGGCCACCGCAAGCGGAACAGGCAACGACCCCGGTTCCTTTCTTCGCCCCGGTGCCGTTGCACGCTTCGCAAAATTCCTGGCGCGGCAGCTTGATCTTCGTGGCTACGCCTGCGGCGGCTTCTTCGAAGGTCAGGGTCATGTCGTAGCGCAAATCGGCGCCACGCTGGGTGCGTGCCCGGCCTCGCCGGGATCCACCCGTGCCAAACAAATCTTCGAAGCCAAAGAAGTCGCCGAAGATGTCGTGGAAGTCCTGAAAGATAGTTTGGTCAAATCCCTGGCCCACACCGGCACCTGAGAGTCCGGCATGGCCGTACGTGTCGTAAACCTGCTTCTTCTGCGGGTCGCTGAGCACGCTATAGGCTTCGGTGCATTCGCGGAATTTTGCCTCGGCTTCCGTTTTGTTCTCCGGGTTGCGGTCCGGATGCCATTTCAACGCGGCTTTACGGTAGGCGGACTTGACCTCCTCCAACGTTGCGTTCTGCGAAACCCCAAGCACTTCGTAATAATCGCGTGGATTCCCTTTGGACATGAAAGCTTTCTCTCTCCCTTAGTTCACTGCTTGTTTGGATGCGGGACTGGGATGGACTGCTACACGGACCATTGCTGGACGCAGCACGCGGCCGTGAAAAACGTAGCCGGGCTGGAAGACTTGAAGGATGGTCCCGTCTCTTTCCTCCGTGGTTTCGGTGCGGTCCATCGCCTCATGGAGGTGCGGGTCAAAAGGCTTGCCGACAGGGTCGATGCGCTCCGCGCCGAGTTTCGTAATATTGTCCAGAAGCTGTTTGTAAATCAGTTCGAAGCCCTTTCGGTAGTTTTCGTACTCGGCTTCGCGATGCGCGGCCAGCGCATGCTCGAAACCATCGATGACCGGGATTAAGCCCTCAATCACGCGAGCCGTTGCGCGCTTGGAATCCTCAAAGCGCTCCTTCTCGATGCGCTTGCGGTAATTCGCGAAGTCCGCCTGGCTGCGCAGCATGGACTGGCGCAACTCATCGAGGTCGGCCATTAGCTTCGCCATTTCGGCGTTTTCTTTTGCGGAGTCGACCTCGACAGCCTTGGCTTCGGCTGACTGCTCCAGTTCGGAGCTGTGCACTTCCTTGTTCGCGTTGGCGTTGATCTTCTCTTCCTTCCTTTCCTTGTTACTCACGGGGGCAGTTCTCCTGTTTCCTTGAAATAATTCTTTGAGATTCAGATTCGGCTCAGTGCTTCGCTGAAAAGCTGGGCCACATAAGCCACTGCGGTCATCGCGCGCTCATAAGGCATCCTGGTCGGGCCAAGGACTCCGAGCGAGCCTTGTACCAGCTCGTTGCGCATATAGGGAGCGCTGATGAGCGCCAGATTGTCGCCGGCCTGGGAAATCTCTTTCACTCCAATCAGCACGTGAACCGGCTCAGGCGCTTCAATGCACGCGTTCAAAAGAGTCACAAGCCGATGCTTCTCTTCGATGGCTGCCAGAAGATCGCGCAACTGCGTCTGGTCGGCGAAATCTGTGGTGCCGACGATCTGCGCGGTTCCTTCGACGTGCACTCGTGACTCAGACGCGTCATCCAGAACGCCAGGATCGCACAGCGAAAGCGCGTTCTGCGCAATTCCTTCATAACGCTCACGTTCCGCAGCCAGCTTTTGCAGCAGGTCCGTGCGAATGTTTTGGAGCGTCCAACCGGAATAGTGGCGGTTCAAGAAATCGGCGGTGGCGTCGAGTTCGGCCTGTGTAAAGACCCGGGCAGGCTGCAAAATTTTGTCGCGCGTTTTTCCGCCGGGGGAAATCAGCACGACGACCACGCGGCCATCCGGAAGCAGCCACATGCGCGCGTGCTCGAGAACGGTCTTGCCCAACGGAGGCGAGACGACAATTCCCAACGCGTTCGACACTTCCGCCAGCACACGACCTGCGCGCTCGGTGATTTCGGCTGCGGTTCTTGCGCCGCCCATCTCCCGCTGAATCCATTCACGGTCGTTGACGCTGATGGTAGCCTGCGAGGCAATCTCCTGCGCAAAAAAACGATAGGCGGCCGCAGTTGGCACGCGCCCCGCCGAAGTGTGCGGTTGGTAGAGGAAACCGCTGTCTTCCAGATCGGCCATGACGTTGCGAATCGTGGCGGTACTCAGAGTCTCCTCGAAGCTCTTGGAAATGGCGCGCGAAGACACCGGCTCGCCCGTCGTAATGTACGCGCGTACGATGTCCGCCAGAATCTGGCGGTTCCGCCGTTCTTGTAACGCGGCCGTTCTCATGGCAGCACGTGCTCCAAGTGCTAGAAAGCGCTGTACCTCCGCTATGTCTATTGTAAAAAGCGTGTCAAGCGGGGTCAACGCTTGCCCTCCCCCAGTTTCTGAGTACCCGCAAGAGAAAAATGTAAAAATGTGTTGACCCAAAGCTCGCGATTTTGTTTCATACAATAGAATGAAACAGAAGAACATCATCGATTCCCGCGATCGGCTCGCCCAGCGACTCCCGGACCCCACTCAGATTGCGCGCGGCACTTTGCTGCGGCGAATCATTCGCCATGCTCGAGGCTGTTCGAAGTGCCGGGCCGGAGGAGGACATGGGGTCTGGGTGCTCACGGTAACCTACCCAGGTGGAAGGACGCGGCAGTTCAGCATTCGTCGCGAGCAGCGCGCTCAGGTCCAGCAGTGGGTGCGCAATTATCAGCGTCTGAAAGAGGGATTGGAAGCGATCAGTGAATTGAATCACGAGTTGCTACGGCCTTAGCGGGTAGCTTTTTTTTGAGGCTTTTGTGTTTCATTTATATAAATGAATCAAGAAAAGGACCTTCTTTCCGCCGTCCGGGAGCTCGTCGATGCGCACTTTTCCGACCTCCGCCGCACGGTGCACAAGAACCTCGCCCGTCTGACTTGCGCTTTCCTCCACTTGGCCTGGAGCATCCGTTTCGGCTACGGTGGACTGCACCTCACTTCGATCGCCCGCGTCTTACCCCAAGGCAAGAAGTTTAAAAGCAGCTATAAATGGCTCTCGCGCTTCCTAAAATGTAAGTTCTTTGACGCTTCCAGCCTGGCCGAGTGCATGCTGGCGGTGATCTTGGGGAACAAGACGCCAGGTTGGGTGATCGTCTTGGTCGACCAAACCACCGTGAATGGCGTCGAGGTGGTCAATGCCGCCATCCCGTTTCAAGGGCGAGCCGTGCCGGTCGCTTGGGTGGACTTTGACCGCGGCTACGCCCGCGTGGAGTTGATCAAGGATTT
>QHYJ01000428.1 GCA_003223255.1 Acidobacteriota bacterium
CAAGTCCAGAGGGCGCAGCGAAGGATCGCTTGCCCGGAGTTGTATAGCGAAGTCCAGAACCTCCGGCGTGAGTTTGTGGCCTCGCCGTGGCCCTCGCTTCTCGGGCAATAGCCCGAAGAGTCCATCAGGCCATGGGGTTCTGGGTGTTTGGCTTCCTTTCTGTGGTGCTGGCAGTTTTGAAACTTACGGTGGCGGGATACTGGTCGTGGTGGAGGGTGATGCTGCCATTCCTGGCGTTTCTCGGCCACAACGCGGTGTACTTCCTGGCTGGCTTCCTATGCTTTTGTTGGCTGAAGCAGGAAGAAGATGAGGAGGAACGTACCATTACAATGAACAAACCATGGATTTTGCGATTTTGCTTTGGCTATCTTCTGCCTCTTCCACTCGACAATACTTGGTACCGGCTCTGTAGATAACCTTTGGCTGGGCCAAAAAGCTGCCCGCCATGACCTCGGGGCCTTCAAGATGCACCTCAATTTTGGTCATAGTCTTAGGCGTGTCATCGGCAGCCAACGTGGTGATAGCGAGTAGGAGCAAAATAAAGAGGCGGCGCATGGTGGGAAGAGTGTGCCATCTAACCCAGTCTGTTGGGCCTGATTAGTTCGCCTAACCGGACATGTTCGTATTTGGACCCACTTTTCAGTCACGTACTCGTCGGCTCCAGGCACGCGCACACCTTATAGCTTATTTTCTTACGTAGCTTCTCCCATTCGTCGGGGTCTTTGGCGCGAGTTTTCCTCATGGCAGATTCTTCTATTTTGGACGGAAACCGCCTACCGCATCGGGGGCAGTTTTGTGGATTAAGAACACCAGCCAGAGTTGTTTTGCGTGATGGACCGCCCGACCGACTCGAACCGGCTTGCGGTTCTAACTCGTCAGCCTCTTCGAAAAATTCGTATGACATCGCTGGCTTGATTTTACCCTGGTTTATCCTGCTTTGAGGCTAAGTCCCGGTAATGTCGCTTAGCCGGACAAGTCCCGTCGTCCCCAGTACTTCACTTGCTGGATGACCCATGAAGTCTGAGCATCACTGAGGTTTGGGTCGCAGACCGCTAGCCCGACCATAATTCCTATCGACAACTCTGGCACGAACAAAGCGGAGTCAGTCTAAAATTTTGGGACAGGGGATGCGAATCGACTTTCCATGGTCGTCTAGGAAGCATGGGCCAGATCCGCTAGTCGCGACAGCCCGTGAATTCCTTATCTCAAGGTAACCACCAGCCCCAGCAACGTTTGTTGTTTCAACAAAATAAAAGTATTTTTGGCCCTCCATCAGTAGGGGAGGAGTTTGCACGTACCCTGGGGGCACTACACCGTAAGTAATACTTCCAAGCTTAGAGATCCAAGTGCCATGAAGATATCCCTCAGTTGGCTTGATTTTCCATAAAGCAAAGTTCTCGTCGTCCGGCTTTTCGGCCTTCGTCATGTAGTCCGGACTGTAGATGGTAAAAACTGCGACTTCGCCGCCTCCCGAGAGAACAAAGACGGGAGCTGTCCCGCCCTTGAGTCGCACGCTCGTTGGCCACTCGCCTGGCCTCCACGCGCACCCGCACCCTACAAGAGACCCAGCAAGCAAGATAAATCCGAAGACTCCGAAGCCCCTAATCCTGGTGGTCACAACGTTTTTCCCTCCACCTCTTCAACACTCTATCCCATTTCAACCGCCCCTTAGTATGGATAGTAAGGAGGATTGTTAGACCCGGGGTAGAGTGGTGAAACTACGGTCGTTTAGCGCGATATCATGCGTGCGTCTTCGGAATCTGGCAACCATTAGTCACAGCTTAACACGATGCCCCGGACGTGAGACTATACCGGGCCGGGAGGATTCATGGACATCTTAGCAGCCTTGAAGCGGGAAGAAGAGAAGTTACAAAAGCAGGCGGACACGGTGCGTGCAGCGATAAAGATTCTAGGCGGTAGAGTAACCAGCAGCGGTAAACGGATTGGCAGGAAGAAACGTAAAATGTCTGCGGCTATGAGAGCGAAGATTGGGAAGGCGACGAAAGCGCGGTGGGCAAAGTTTAGAGCAGCGAAGGCGAAGGGGAAACACTAAAGCCGTTGATTTTGCACAGCCTTCCACAGAATTGCACAGGAATGCAGTGGGAATTCAATTGACGACCTGAACGAGATGCACTATCTTTCAGGCAAGATTGAACCGGAAGCGTAAAAACTTTACGGCTCAGTTTAAAGAGGGCGCAAAAAGCTCAACGGCTGATGCGCCCTCAATTTTTTAGCCCCGCACACGATCCTCCGTGCTGTTTTCGTCAGACCGCAGATTGAGCTTTCGTCGTGAGCAATTACGCAGAGAGAGCAAACGATATCGTGAAGGCTGTCCATCTGCTGCGGCAACATGGAGTGGCTGTGGGTTTCCCGATGCAAACCGCCGATGGGGAGATAATCTTCTCAGTGGGCAAAGATACGCTGACTGCAGACCAGCTGCTCGAACTTCTCGAACGAGGCGAACTGCACGCTGAAGGCGTGCGCAGATTAGTGGAGGCGCAGGCATCGGCTACGCCTGTGCGTAGGCAAGCTGCATCTTCCTAACGCGAAGTTAGAGAGGTTTTCCCAAGCAAGATTCTACTGGCAAACCTTCCCATATGCTGGACGGTACCCTCCCTCTCGGGCCTTCTTTTGTGTCATGTATTCCCCCTGCTTTGTGCTTCCATACCACCGCGTGCCTGGACAGTGGTATACGCCGGAGTTTGTGTTGACCCAGACTCTTGCGCCTGGGTTCCCCACTTGCTCAGTCTGTGCAGGCGCAGTATTGTCCTTGGCTGAAGGAGAGGAAGAAGGAGCCGTGGTTTGCACCGACTGGCAGTCCGAACGACACGCCTTCCCATATGCTGGACGATTTCCAGCTTGGACCGCCGTGCATTCGCCTACGTACTTCCCTTGCTTCGTATTTCCGTACCAACGAGTGCCGGGGCAGTGGTAGACCCCGCTACTGGTGTTGACCCATACCTTTACTTCTTTCCTCTCGGTCTGCGACTGGGTTACGAAAGCCGACGAAGGAGCCAGATAGGTTCCAGAGGTCGCAACGAAGAGACCAGCCAGCAAGACCATCGTAAGTAAACGCAGACGCTTCATGGTTTTCTCCTTGTGCGCCGGTTAAACCGGCGCACAAGGAGAGCAGGTATGAACTCAGCCAAACAGACAGCGAGGATCGCGGGCGTGCTGTACCTGGTGAACGGAGTGACTGGCTTCTTCGGCATCATCTATGTCCCCGGCAGACTGATGGTATCTGGTAACGCAGCTGCAACCGCCCAAAACATCCTCGCTTCCGAGAGGCTTTTCCGCCTCGGCATCGTCTCCGAACTGATCTGTGCGGTCGAATTTATCTTCCTGCTCTGGGTTCTGTACCGATTACTCGGCGGGGTGCACAAGACGT
>QHYJ01000013.1:0-3846 GCA_003223255.1 Acidobacteriota bacterium
CCAATTCGCGAATCGCGGTGCTCGTCAGTGCTGTGATCCAACCAAAACCGGGATGCTGCTTGAGCTTGTCAATCTGGGGCTGGGTCAGCATTCCGCGATCCCCCACCATCACCACCCGGGACAATCCAAACCGCTCCCGCAGCTTCTCGATTTGATCGGCTACCGTCGTCGGGTCTCCCGTGTTCCCTGGATATACGCTAACCGCTACCGGACACCCCTCGCCATTCGTCATTACCCCATAGACCATGATCGGCAGACCGGTCTTCCCATCGCGGTCGTGACCAAATTTCGCCCACGGGCAAGTGTGCCCTTCATAGAAACTGCTCGACACGTCATAGAGCACCAGGCCACCCTCACTCAGATGGCGAGCAGCCAGCTTCTTCTCGATGCGCTCCTGGCGCTCCAAAAGCCAGTCCATGGCTTTGTAAAGATCATTTTCGGTGGCCTCGGCCACTCCCAATTCCTCGGCCAGCGTGGTGGTGTGCCAAGCGCGTGTAGTCGCCAATTTCGAGCAGGGATGGATCAACCGCTGGACGATCCTGGCCACCACCAAGTCTCGTTCGCGACAACGTTGCGCCGAGATCAGGCGATCCAGCCCGAGCCTACCGATCATTTCCAGGACGGCTTCCACATGGCCGTGAGGAAGGGTTTTCTGCGTGGCGAACCGATCCTCGGGAGAGACCAGGCGCTCGTCGCGCAGCAGGCGGCGGAAGGTTTCGATTTTCTCCTGGGGCCAATCGGAGAGATTGGCCAAGGTGCGCTTGCGCGTTTTATTCCCTTCGCGCCAGGCTTCGCGGAGGAGGACGGCGGGCGGGGAGTTGCGGTTGGGCACGACATCGATGTACATGGGTATACGAAATTACATGCAATCGTACAAGTCAAGAGGATAATAACATATACATGGGTGCATATTCCGCACCGGGCTCCCGCCCATCTGCAGATTTTTCAAGAGCTTATCCTCGAATCAGGCCTCTGCTATTGCGGGAACTTCGGATTAATCGAAGCGAAATAAAGCTTTTCTTTACTTTTTGCCGGGATTCTTGCAAAATCTCTCCCCCCTGCCCGAAAGTCTAGTAACTTTCAGGAACTGCGGGTTCAGAGTTTGTTTGCTGAGAATCGTTTCGAGGAATAAAGTTTGCATTACCCCGGGCGGAAATCTGCATGGGGTGCTGCTGTCCCTAAGGGAGGACCGATGTGGGGCAATAAGAAGCCGGAGGCACCGCAAACCGGGCATCCGGAACAAAGAAATCCAATTTCGAATCAGCCGTCGAAGTCAGCTCCGGCGGCCTGGGAGGATAAACCCGTAATGAGCACAGATGCAATGCGACCAATGGGTGGGACCGCGGACCGCGGCACAGCGCGGCTCGGGACAAGCCTGCATGTGAAAGGAGAGATCTCCGGCAACGAGGATCTGCTGATCGATGGGTCAGTCGAAGGACTGGTCCAACTGGATGAGCGGAAACTCACCGTCGGAGCCACGGCGAAAGTCACTGCCGATATCATCGCCCGCGAGGTGGTGGTCTACGGCACAGTGAAGGGCAACCTTCGCGCCAAAGACAGAATTGAAATCAAGAAAGATGGTTCGGTCAACGGCGACTTGACCACCGCGCGCATCATGATCGAAGACGGCGCTTACTTTAAGGGCTCCATCGAGATCGACAAGAGCGCGGAAAAAGAGCCCAGCACGCCGGCGTTTACAAGGAACTCTGCGGCTCCCGCTGGTGTCCCGGTCAGCAAGACGATTTAACTCTAGTTCACAAGCAATCCCTTCGCAAGAGCGCCCCGACCAGGTTGGGGCGCTCTTTCGTTTTCTGTCGAGGCCCGCTGCCCGCGATCCTTGTTGATTAGCCCTTCTTTCTCCGGGTCCTCGAGCAAGTCACCATTCCGAATCCTGACGGCGAAAGCGTTTCTCTGGGCGCCGCGTTGACGGTAAATTGATCCTAGCTTTGTGTTCACCCCTCGTTTTACCTTTTATCTCTTCTTCTTCATCCAATTTTGTGAGAAAGAAAAAGGTGAAATCTGCCGCGCGGGGAGCCCCGTCTGCCTGCGTGTGCTTCCGTGCGAGGCTAGCAATGGAAACGCGAAAGCTTGGAAACTCCGATCTGAAAGTCACTCCCGTAGGTTTTGGCGCTTGGGCCGTCGGCGGGTCAGGCTGGGAATTTGCCTGGGGTCGGCAGGATGACAAAGACTCGATTGCGGCAATCCACCGCGCGCTCGAATTGGGGGTCAACTGGATCGACACCGCGGCGGTCTATGGCCTGGGCCACTCCGAAGAAGTCGTCGCCCGGGCGCTCGAAGGATGGCGCGGTCCTCGGCCGTACATATTCACAAAGTGCGTTTTGACGTGGGACAAGACGGGAAAGATCACGCCGAACCATTCTGCCGCCTCCATCCGTCGCGAATGCGAGGACAGTCTGTCACGGCTCGAGACCGATACCCTCGACCTCTATCAAATGCACTGGCCTCCGTCGGACAGCGGCCCTTCGCTCGAAGAGGCTTGGCAGGCCATGGCTGAACTCCAGAAGGCTGGCAAAGTCCGATGGATCGGCGTTTCGAATTTCAACGTGGCGCAAATCCAGCGCGCCGAAAAGATTGCGCCGGTCACATCGCTTCAGCCGCCGTATTCGCTGCTTCGCCGCAAGATTGAAGACGAGATTCTTCCGTATTGCCAAAAGCACGGCATCGGTGTGATTTCTTACGCTCCTATGGCTTCCGGCCTGCTCACGGGAGCGATGACCCGCGAACGCGCGGCCGCCTTGCCACCCGACGATTTTCGCAGCCGCAACCCGGAATTTCACGAGCCGCGCCTTTCGAGAAACCTCGAGCTCGTTGAGCGTCTCCGCCAGGCGGGAAAGCGCCACGAGCGCGGGCCTGGCGAGGTGGCCATCGCTTGGGTGCTCCGGCATCCGGCAATCACCGGCGCCATCGTTGGCGCACGCAACGCCAGGCAAGTCGAGGGCGTGATGCGCGCCGGCGAACTAAAGCTCACCCCTGGAGAGATTGCAGAAATCGAAGGTGCCGCGGTCGCCGCCGGCTCTCGATAGGAAATAACCGGAACCCGATAACGAAAGACTCCTCAGGCGCGCAGATAATCCGGACGCCAATTCTTGATCAGCTGCTTGATCGCTTTGCGCTGCGTCACCCTTTCGTCGAGCACTTTTTTCATCAGCGCTGGTAATTCGTCGTCGCTCGCAAATCGCAACGAAATAAACTGGCTCGGGGTCAGTTCATCGGCGCGCCAGCGCAATTCCTCCGGTAAAATGCGCTCGTAACGCAACCGTTCTTCCAGGCGAATGACGCGGTCCTGGACGCTCAATGCGAACAATCTTGCGTACAGCACGCCAAAAAACAATGCCGCGGCCGTTAGGACCCATTCCAAGCCGCCGATGGAAAACCCTGCCGCTACCCACCGATAAATGGACCATGCAAAATGGATCAGGAGCATCGGCAGGGCAAAAAAATGGTACAAGGGAACAAATCTTACGTGATTCTTGAGGTTCTGTTCACTCATCGCTGTTTCCTTTCCTCATGCAAGTCTGAATTGCCGAAACCCTGGACTTCGACCGTCGACGCTAGACTTATTTCGTCGGCTCATTTTTGAACACTGACCCGTTGTGCATCACAAACTTCACGTGCTCCAGCTCGCCCACGTCTTTCAGGGGGTCACCCGACACCGCAATCACTTCCGCATACGCTCCGGAAGCAAGCCCCCCGATTTCTCCTTTCATGCCAAGCATCTCCGCTGGCCGCGAAGTCGCCGACTGAATTGCATCCATTGGCGCCATTCCCAGCTCCACCATCCTTCCAAACTCCTGCGCAATCGGTTCCGTCCACGGCATGCCGCCC
>QHYJ01000013.1:3853-16261 GCA_003223255.1 Acidobacteriota bacterium
TTTTAAAAGTGTCTTCATGCACCGCGGCCCGCGCGCGGTCGCGCTTCCCCGCGGGCGTATCCGCCGGCGCCCAATCTCCGTAATACGGCGACAGCGTCGGGCAGTACCACGTCCCTTGGCGTTTCATTTGCTCGATTTGTGCGTCGGTCATCTCCAATCCGTGCTCGATCGAATCGCATCCGCCATCCAGCGCGCGCTGCAGCCCGATTCCGTTATATGCGTGACATGCCACTTTTTTAGTCCAGCCATGCGTTTCATCGACGATGGCCTTCAGTTCTTCCACCGTCAGCGTCGGCTGGGACACCAGCCGGCCTTCTTTATCCACCCACGAGCGGTGAGTCATGTAGACCTTGATCCAGTCCGCGCCATGCTCCAGTTGCTGCCGCGCCGCCTTGCGTGCTTCCACGGGCCCGTCGACCAGCTGCGCGCCCTTGGGCACGTCCAACTCCGGAGCGTAATCTTCCAGGTTGTAGCCGCCGGTCGTAGAAATCGCGCGCGTGGCACAAAAGAGCCGCGGCCCAGGAATGGTTCCCTCTTCGATCGCCTGCTTGATTTCGACGTCCCCGTAGCCTGCACCTTCGGTTTCGACGTCGCGCAACGTAGTAAATCCCTGCTCCAGCGCCCTGCGCGCCGCAAACGTGGCGCGTGCGGCCCGCAACGCTATTCCGGCCTTCAGGATATTGGCGTCGTAGCCGCCCTTTTTGGGATCCTCGCCCCACAAGAAAATGTGCGTGTGCGAATCGATGAGCCCGGGCAAAACCGTCGCATTCGAAAGATCAATCACGTTTGCGCCTGAAGGAATTGCTTCTTCCGACCCGCTCACTCTTATAATCCTTTCGCCACGGACAAAAATCAGCTGATTCTTCCGCGGCGTCTCGCTCACGCCGTCAATCAGAGTACCTGCACGAATTACCGTTACTGCCCCACTCTGAGGCGCGCTCTGTGCTCGCGCCACATCTTGATGGGTCAGCGCCATGGCTCCTGCGCACAAAATCGAAGCCGCCGCGCACCAAGTAAGTTTCCGCATTCCCCCCTCCTCACAACGCGCGTAGCTTGACCCAATACGGCATTCCATGCAATACCGCGCTTACGCGCGGTAGGAAAAAGCCGGGAGTTCAGAGAGCCGAAGGGCGAGGTGTTCGGGAGAAGCGGCGCGCACCGTGACGTGGCCCAATTTACGCCCGGGGCGAGGGACCTTTCCGTAGAAGTGCAGATGCGTGTCGGAAACGGACAAGACCTCCGAAGGTTCGGGTAGGTCGCCAATCAGATTAATCATGGCGCAGTGCCCGGCCGCTCCGGTGGAACCGAGGGGGAGGCCGAGAACGGCGCGGAGATGGTTTTCAAACTGGCTGGTAACCGCGCCTTCGATCGTCCAGTGGCCGGAATTGTGGACGCGCGGCGCCATTTCGTTGGCCAGAAGGCGCCCGTCATGCTCGAAGAACTCGATGGCCAGCACTCCGACGTATTTGAGCGATTCGAGAACCCGGCGCGCAACCTCTTCGGCCGCGCGCTGGATGGGCAGCTCCAGAGACGGAGCGGGCGCAAGAGAGAGCCGGAGAATACCGCTGCGATGGTGGTTTTCCACAAGCGGGTAAAAAGCAGTTTCGCCGTTGCGTGAACGGACCGCGAGCACAGAAAGTTCGCGCCTAAAAGGCACAAAGCGCTCGAGAATAAGGGCCACCTTGGGAAGCTCAGAGTTAGCTTTGGCAACATCTTCGGCAGTGCGGAGAATCCACTGGCCCTTGCCGTCGTAACCCATGCGCGAAGTCTTGAGCACGGCGGGAAGGCCAAGTTGTTTGACGGCAGCGTCAAAGTCGCTCGGCCTCGCAACCGGCAGGAATTCCGTCGTACGGATATTGAGATTGCGGAACAGCGTTTTCTCCGCGATACGATCTTGCGCCGCCTCGAGCGCCGCGGGAGAGGGATAGACGGGAACGCGGTGCGCGAGGAATTCCGCGGCTTCGACAGGGACGTTTTCAAATTCGTAAGTGACGAGCTCCAAACCATTCGCGAATTTTTCGAGCGCGGCGTGATCCGTGTAGTCCGCGGTGACGCGCTGCGCGATGCGGCCCACGGGAGCCTCGGGAGACGGGTCGAGAAAGCGGAAATGCAGGCCGAGCGGGTAGCCCGCGAGCGCCAGCATGTAGCCGAGCTGTCCGCCGCCGAGAATGCCGAGCGTCACCGCCGTTTCCTTTTCTGCGAGTCATTGAAAGATGTTGCCACGCCGGAAACCGAAGGGTCGGGCTGCGCCAGGACCCGGTCGGTTTGCTCAACGCGGAATTTTCGCAGTGCTTCGCGGATGGCAGGATGCTTGGCGCCGAGGATCGCGGCGGCGAGAAGCGCGGCGTTGATCGCGCCGGCTTGGCCGATGGCCAGCGTGCCCACCGGAATGCCTCCAGGCATTTGCGCGATGGATAGGAGCGAATCGAGGCCCTTGAGGACCTTCGATTCGACGGGCACGCCAAGAACCGGAAGAACGGTTTTCGAAGCGGTCATGCCGGGAAGATGAGCAGCGCCTCCCGCGCCCGCGATGATGACTTCCAGGCCGCGCTGCTCGGCGGTGGAAGCATACTCAAAAAGCAGGTCGGGAGTGCGGTGCGCGGAAACGACACGGGTTTCATGGGGAACACCGAGGCCAGTCAGGATGTTCGAGGCGTGCTCCATGGTCTCCCAGTCGGAAGTGGAGCCCATGATGATGCCCACGAGGGGACTGGCGTCTTGCCGGTCCAGTTTATTCACGCGCCTCTATGCCTTTCCCAAGCCAATGGTTCGCCCTTTTTCATGAGGGCGGTATTTTACGGCTTTTTTCACCGCGCCGCGACTTGCTCGCGCTGCTTCCAGTAATGCCGAAGCTGGCCGACCAAATAGAGCGAACCAGTTACAAAAATGGCGTTGTCGGGAGCAGCTTCCGCGAGCGCCTGGTCGAGTGCCCGCTCGGCGGAAGAAACGGTGGTGAAGCTCGAGGCGTGGTGTGAAGCGATTTCCGCGAGCCGCGGCGCAGAGATGGCGCGGGAGGTTCGTGGCTCGGTGAAGATGACTTCAGCGGCATGAGGAAAGAGTTGGCCCGCAATTTCGTCAACGGCTTTGTCGCGCAGCGCTCCATAGATGAGCCAGATTTTTCGGCCGCGGAAATTTTGTTCAAGGAAACTTGCCAGCTCGCGGGCGGCGCCGGGATTGTGCGCGCCGTCGAGGTAAACGTCTGGATTGGATTGCAGTTTTTCAAGGCGGCCAGGCCAGACCGTGTTGGCGATTCCTTGCGTAATGTCGTCGGCGGAAATGCGGAAACCACGGGCGGCCAGTTGACGCGCGGCGGCCAACGCGTTCAAGGCATTTTGCAACTGGAAGCGGCCGGGCAGGCGGGGGGCAATTTCGAAGGATTCCCGAGAAGAAAGTTCGGTGACCTGCGCGCGAGAGAAACCGTTCCGCGAAGAATCCTCGGTGATTTGAAATGTCTGTGCGGTTTCAATCACCGGACATTTCACTTGATTGGCGCGAGCGAGGATGACTTCGCGCGCCTTGGGTGCTTGCGGCGCAACGATCGCAGGCACGCCCGGCTTGAGGATTCCAGCTTTCTCACCGGCGATTTCTTTCAACGAGTGGCCGAGGAAATTTTCGTGGTCGAAATCAATGCGGGTAATGATCGTTATGGTGGGCGAAAGAATGTTCGTGGCATCGAGGCGTCCGCCGAGGCCAACTTCGAAAACGCCGGATTCGACGCATTCGCGCGCGAAATATTCGAATGCCATGGCCGTGAGGCATTCGAAATACGTCGGATGCGCGCGGAGCTTATGGGTAGCGAGCAGCTCCTCGATCAGAGCCTGCAAGCGCGTGAATATCGCGGCGAAGGATTCGTCGCTAATTTCCTCGCCGTTGATGCGCATGCGCTCGTTGATGCTTTCCAGATGCGGTGAGGTGTACAGCCCGGTGCGAAAGCCTGCGTGCCGAAGGATGCATTCCAAGAAAGCCGCCGTCGAGCCTTTACCGTTGGTTCCGGCAATGTGCCCGCTGGGATAGGCGCGTTCCGGCCGGCCAAGACGTTCGGCGAGCACGCAGATGTTTTCGAGGTCGAACTTTGTTGCCGCAGCCTGCGTGGGAGCGGCCAGCTCTCTGCCCAGAGTCAAAAGATAACGGACCGCCTCGTCGTAATTCATCTCAGTTCATCAGGAGGTCGAGCGCGTTGGCGAGGTAGGCTTTCAGCTCTTTGCGGTGGACGATGGCGTCGAGAAAACCGTGTTCGAGCAGAAATTCGGAACGTTGAAAACCTTCGGGGAGTTTTTGGCGGATGGTTTGTTCGATGACGCGCGGGCCGGCAAAGCCAATGAGCGCTCCCGGCTCCGCAATGTTGAGGTCGCCGAGCATGGCGAAGCTGGCGGTCACTCCGCCGGTGGTGGGATCGGTCAAAACGGAGATGTATGGCAGCCTTTCATTATCGAGCCGGGCAAGGGCTGCGGAAACTTTGGCCAGCTGCATCAGGCTCACCGCGCCTTCCATCATGCGCGCGCCGCCGGAGCAGGAAATAGCGATGAAGGGCTGGCGCGTTTCGATGGACAATTCAATGCCGCGTGTGACCTTTTCGCCCACGACCGCCCCCATCGAACCGCCGATGAAGCCGAACTCCATGGCGCACATCACCACCGGCCGGCCATTCAGCTGGCCTTCCGCCGTAATGATGGCGTCGTTCATGCCCAGTTTTTTCCGCGCTTCCTTGAGGCGCTGCGCGTAAGGCTTGGTATCCACAAATTTCAGCGGGTCCGTCGAAGTCATCCCCGCGTCATGTTCGGTCCAGCGCCCGTCAAGCAGCATTTCCAGACGCGGCCGCGCGCCCATCTTGAAGTGAAACTGACACTTGGGGCAAATGTGCAGATTCGCTTCGAGATCCCTTCGAAACACGATCGTGCGGCAGGATTCGCACTTCACCCACAGGCCTTCGGTGCGCACGCGGCGTTCTTCAGGCGGCGTGGGCTGGTCAATTGGTTTTTTCTCGCGTTTGAACCAAGCCATAAAGACAGTTGTCAGCGGTCAGATATCTAACCTCGAACCTCCAACTTCTGTTTCTAATAATCAATCCCTCGCTGAGCCAGTATACCTTTGGTGTAGGGATGTTTCACCTCGCGCATCTCGGTGACCAAGTCGGCCAGCTCGACTAACTTGGGATGCGCGTTGCGCCCGGTGCAAATCACATGCACGCGCTCGGGGCGCTTTTGCAAAGCCTCGAGGACCTCGTCCGCATTGAGCATTTTGTAGCTGATGGTGTAGTTGATCTCATCGAGCACCACCAAGTCATATCTGCCGCTGTAAATGGCGTCGCGCCCCGCCTGCCAGCATTCGTGCGCCAGCTTGATGTCTTCGGGGTCGGTCTCCGCGCCGCCTATTTTCACGAAGCCCCGGCCCATCGGGCGAATCTCGAATTTGTCGTCACCCAGCAGTTTGGCGGCATCCAGTTCACCGTAATGCCAGGAGCCCTTGATGAACTGCACCATCATCACGCGCAGGCCCTGGCCCACCGCGCGAAGTGCCGTACCCAGCGCGCAAGTCGTCTTGCCCTTGCCCGGCCCGGTGTAAACAATTAGCAACCCTTTTTCTTCCGGCATGATTTCCCTGGTTGATAGCGGAGAGAAAAGTGTGCGCAGCCTCGCGCTAAACGTCAAGCCAGTTGCAGGCGCTTGACAAGTTCTCGGGCGATGAAGGAGATACGCTTCAGCGTAGCTTCCGGGAGCGAAAATCTCGGTCGCGCGACGGGATCGAACAACACAATCCACAACCCTGGGCGGTAAACTTCATCCTCGGTTGGGCAGATGGCGCCGGTGAGCTGCGTGATTTCGAGTGGATGGGGGCGAGGGGCCAGGTCGATTTCCAGAACGTCTTCGTCCACGTGCTGCTCGGGAGGAGGAGCGGCAATTAGCTCGGTTAGGATTCCGCGGGCGTCGTCCACCAGGTCGCGAAAGCCCTGCTGGACCAGAATGCCATCGACATCGCGCGGCGTGGGCTGCTCCAATTCCTCCAGGTCGTAATCGGGGAGCGGCTTTTCGAGCGGGATCTCGATGGCCGCGGAAGGCTGGTTCTCATCAGGGATAACACGCATGGGCATGACAGCTAAGGTTGTACACCAGCCGGGCTATTTCGGGTAGGGGCTGCCCGAGAGAATGGCGAAGACCCGGTAAAGTTGCTCGGCCAGCACCACGCGCGCCAGTTCGTGCGAAAGCGTCATGGCGCTGAGCGAAAGTTTTTGCGGAACGCGTTCGCGCAGCGCTTCGGGGAAGCCTCCCGCATTTCCGCAAACGAAAATAACCTGGCGCGTGCCGCGGTCGCGCAGATCGCCGAGCCATTTGGCCAGCGCATTCGAATCGATCGTCCTGCCGCCCGCATCGAGAAGAACCGCGGTGGCCGCGCGGTCCGCCTCGAGTTTCTTGAGAGCGGCTTCCGCATAGCGAACTTCGAGAATTTCAATTGGACATGACCTTCGGATGCGATTCGCATAATCGTCGAGGAGCGCGCACATTTCGCCGCGCCTGGTCTTGCCGATCATGAGCAGTTGGATCCGCATGGAGGCCTTGTGTCGTTGTGCATCTGTCTCAGTTAAGGAAGGGGGAATTTCCGTTTTTATTTTCCAAATTTCTATTTTCGATTTTCTGCTTCTATTTCAAGCCATACTTCTTTCGTTTTTCCAAGAGCGTCTTGCGGCTGATGCCCAGAATCTCGGCCGACCGGCTGATTTGGTAATGCGTGGCTTCAAGCGTCGCGGCGATGACTTCCCGCTCGGCGTCCTCGAGCGAGCGCAGCCCGGCCACCGGACTCGCAGCGCCGGGAGCGGCTGCGCGGACCGTCTCAGGAAAGTTTTCCGGCTCCAGAACATCGGCGTCCGCCGGTGTAGTGCCGCGGTCAACGCCCGAGAACACGACGGCGCGTTCAAGCGCGTTGCGAAGCTCACGCACATTTCCTGGCCACGCGTAGGCCGCAAGCATGCGTCGCGCCGCATCGCTTAATTGCGCCCGCGGGCGCCCGTGAGCAGAACGAAGCGCCACCAATAAATGCTCGGCCAGCGGCAGGATGTCGGCGCGCCGTTCGCGAAGCGGCGGAACGGTAAGCGTGACAACGTTCAAACGAAAATACAGGTCTTCACGGAAGCTCCCTGCTTTGACCGCCGCGGGAAGGTCCACATTCGTTAGGGCAATAATTCGGGCCTCAAGGTGTAGAGTTCCCGTGCCTCCCAGGCGTTCGAACGCGCGCTCCTGCAAAACGCGGAGCAGCTTGCTTTGCGCGTTCGGTGAAAGCGCGGCCACTTCGTCGAGCACAATCGTGCCGTTTCCGCCCAATTCGAGTCGTCCCAGCTTGCGCTCCACCGCTCCAGTGAATGCCCCGCGCTCATGGCCAAAGAGCTCGCTCTCCACAAGCTGCGGCGGCAGGCTGGCACAATCGATTTTCAAGTAAGGCGCGTCTCGGCGTGGCCCGAGTTCATGAATCAGCCGCGCGAGGTGGTCCTTCCCCGTGCCGCTTTCTCCCGTGATGAGCAGCGTTGTAGGGGCGGCCGCAACTTTTGGGGCAAGTTCCAGCAGCCGCAGCGATGCCGGGTCTTCTGCGATCCACGGCAATCGCTCAGTGGTCATGTCCGGGAACGTCCGCCGTGCCCGCCACTGGAAATGCGTTCTTCGGAATAGGGCGCGTGTTGGAACGCCGAGCCCCGCCTTCCTGGGCAGCGGCATAGCCCTCGGCGGCATCCGCGATTTCCAATTTCGGGGCCGTGCGCCACAGGCGTTCGAGGTCGTAATAGCGTCGCGCTTCTTCGCTGAAAACGTGCACGATGAAACCGCCGAAATCCAGCAGCGCCCAGTCAGCGGAGCGATAGCCCTCGCGGTGCCGCACCGAACGGCCCATCTGTTTATAAAGTTGCTCTTCGATTTCCGTGCAGATGGCTTGCACCTGCGGCGTGCTGAAGCCCGTGCAAATCACGAAGTAATCGGTGAACGTGCTCGCCTCGCTCAGATCCAACACAACGATGCCCGCGGCTTTCTTTTCTTGGGCGGCTTGAACCGCGACGCGCACGCCTTGCGGCAAGGATTCGAAGTTCACCGGTATAGGCCCTGTTTGAGAATGTATTCCTCGACGCGTGCGGAAACAAGCCCGTGGATGGACTGCCCCCTTTGCGCGCGCCGGCGAATGTCCGTGGCGGAAACGTCGTTGGCCACGTTTTCGAGCAGATAAACCGTCGTGCGGTGGAGGTGCGCGACCACCTGCGACGGATGCACGGCTTCCAATTCTTTCTTCCCGCCCGGCCGCGCCGTTAGTTCCGGCGGAATCACCAGGCGAAGAGCCTCCGGTCGGATGCCCGGCCGGTTGGCAATCACGAAATCGCAGAGCCCGAGCAGCGTTTCGTATTCCTTCCACATCGGAATGTCCAGAAACGCATCCGCGCCGACGATAAAGAAAATGCGGTCGCCATCGCCATGATAGGTGTGGCGGAAGTAGCGCACTGTGTCCACCGAATAGTGGAGCTGCGTGCCGCTGAAATCCTCGCCCGCCTCCGCCAGCGAAGGCACGAAATGCGGATGCTCGGTGCATGCCAGCGCGACCATAGCGAAGCGATGCGGAAATGGCGCAAGGTGCTGCTTGAGCTTGTGCGGTGGACGGCTTGCCGGAATGAAATGGATTTCATCGAAATTGAACCGGCGATCGGCGGCGCGCGCCACCACAAGATGTCCGCTGTGGATGGGATCGAACGAGCCGCCAAACAGGGCGATGCGGCGAGGATGATGTTTCGCGGCGGTGCGGTGCGCCTGCGCTGTCGTCAATGCGCCTCCCAAAGAATTCCCATTCTCGATTTTCTCATGAATTGCCGTCTTCCACTGCGTGGCGACCGGAAAGGTCAACTTCAGCGGAGGTTGGCAAGCCTTCATCCCCCGAAGCGTGGTCAAGGCTCTCGCGCGGAATCTTGTCGAGAGCGTCGGCCATCGACCGGACCAGTTCCTTCACGCCCTCGCCGGCCACGGCGGAAATAGAATGAAATTCCAGGCCGTGCTTTTTGCAGTACGTGCCGAGCGCTTCCAAGCGTGTGCGATCGGTCGTGGCATCGAGCTTCGTGGCCACGACCATCATCGGCTTTTGCGTCAGCGATTCGCTGAAGGCGGCAAGCTCGCCGTTGATGACCTCGAAGGCGTGCAGGGGATCGTCCGCATTCGAATCACTCGCGTCAATCAGGTGAACGAGCAATCGCGTGCGCTCCACGTGCCGCAAAAACCGAATCCCGAGCCCCGCGCCTTGGTGCGCCCCTTCGATCAATCCGGGAAGGTCCGCGACCACAAACGTGCGCCCGATTTCCCGGCCTTCTTTGCCCGCTTGCCCCGAGCGGGTTCCGCGAGGGGTACCGCCGTCCGCGTTTACAACTCCGAGATTCGGCTCCAACGTGGTGAACGGATAATTGGCAATCTTTGGCCGTGCCGCCGAAATTACCGAAATCAGCGTGGACTTGCCCGCATTGGGAAAACCGACAAGGCCAACGTCCGCCAGCAATTTCAGCTCAAGCCGGAGATGCCGTTCTTCGCCGGGGAAACCATCTTCATGTTCGCGCGGCGCCTGATGCCACGGCTTGGCAAAATGTTGATTCCCGCGTCCCCCGCGTCCCCCGTGCGCTACTAACACTCTTTGTCCCGGTGTAGCCAAGTCCGCGATCGTCTCTCCGGTTTCATCGTCCAAGGCCAGCGTGCCCACCGGCACTTGCAAAATCAAATCATCACCGGAGTGCCCCGTGCAGTTCGAGCCTTCTCCGTGACGCCCGCGGTCGGCTTTGAATTCGCGATTGTAGCGGTAGCGCAGCAGCGTGTTGTCGTTGGGATTCGCTTCCAGATACACGCTCCCGCCATTGCCGCCGTCTCCGCCCGACGGCCCGCCGCGCGGAACGTACTTCTCGCGCCGAAAGGCCACGCAGCCGTTCCCGCCGTTCCCGGCCTTCACATAAATTTTGGCTTCGTCAACAAACACTAGAACGAAACTCCCAGGTCACTCTGTTCTCGCAGGCGGGTGAAAATTAATTTGAAGTGTCATTCCGAGCGAAGCGAGGAATCTGCTCTTATAAAATTCCAGGAAAAAGCAGATGCCTCGGCAAAA
This sequence comes from Acidobacteriota bacterium, assembly GCA_003223255.1. Taxonomy (GTDB): domain Bacteria; phylum Acidobacteriota; class Terriglobia; order Acidiferrales; family UBA7541; genus Acidiferrum. The sequence continues at coordinate 13,952 of QHYJ01000013.1, forward strand.
ATCCGCCCTCGGAACGACAACTCAGTCTGCTTCAGCCCGCTAGGCGCTGCCTCTCAAAAAAGATAACATAAGCGAACTTCGCGATACGCGCTTTCCCCCAAACGGAGGCATGGCCAGATGCTTCGCATCCTCAAACGCATATTCTTGCTGCTGCTCGTCTTTGTTGCTATCGGCGCAGCCGCCTTCTACGTGCTCTATTTGCGCCGCCCGCCGCTTCCTCCCGCACCGCCGCATGCGCGTGCCGTTCCCGCCATTGCCAGCCTGCCTGGCCTTTCCGCCTGTTGGATCGAAACGGGAAAAGCCGTCAGCCGCCTTTCCATCGGCATGACCGCCGGAAGCATTCTGGTCCGGCATCCGGCCGGGGACCTCCTCGTCGATGCGGGCAATTCCAGCCGCTTTAGCCAGGACGTCAGCGTCTATCCTTTCTGGCGGCGCTTGAAACTGCGATCCCTCGCCGGGCAGTTGAATCCTGAAGTTCCCCTGCCCGGCTTGCTCCGCCGCATTGGCGAAGATCCCGCCAAGCTGCGCTGGGCGATCCTCTCTCACGTTCACCTGGACCACGTCGGCGGGTTGATGAATCTCCCGCATCTCACCGTCCTGATGACCCGCGAAGAATTGCTCTTCGCGAATGATCCCGGTGCCCAGGCCAAGGGTTACGTCCTCGCGGCATACGCCAACGCGCTGCCCAAGCCCAGCGCGCCCACGCTGCAATTCGAGCCCAAGCCTTACGAACTTTTTGACGAAAGCGCCGACCTCTATCGCGATGGCTCCGTCGTTGTGGTACCTCTGCGCGGCCACACACCGGGAAGCGTGGGCATCTTCGTGAATCTCTCGCCCACGAAGCGTTTCTTTTACGTGGGCGACAGCGTGGACGACGAAATCGGCTTTGAACAGCGCGTGGGCAAGACCCTGCTGCTGGGCGACAGCGACCATGACCCCGCTCTGGCCAATCAAATCGTCAGCAGGCTCAGTCAGCTCCACGAAATGGTGCCGGCTCTGGCGATCATTCCCGCCCACGGCCGCAGCGCCTACAAGAAATTCTTTCCCGCCGGCCCGCTGACCTGCGTCTTCGGCCAACCTCGCTAGACCGCATCTTGCAGGGCTCGCCGTTCGCGCCGAACCGCGCCGAAGAATTCCCCTTCTTTTCTTGGCTGATAACCACTTTCTATTTTGCGAGGCTTAAGGGATCAGCGGCACTCATGATCGTGCGGTTCACACGAGTCGCCAGTCTCGAGTCACTGGCGCCTAATTCGCAGCAGGCTTCGCTTGCTCAGCCGGCTGGATGCTGATGAACCGCCCCTGCCGTCCCCGGTCTTGAAACTTCACAAAGCCCGTCACCATGGCGTACAGCGTGTCGTCGCTGCCGCGCCCAACATTCTCGCCCGGCTGATGCTTGGTGCCGCGCTGCCGCACCAGAATCGTGCCCGCGTTCACCAGCTGCCCGCCGAAGCGCTTCACGCCCAGCCTTTGCCCGTGCGAATCGCGGCCGTTCGTCGACGAGCCGCCGCCTTTCTTATGTGCCATAACTTAATCCTTTTTCTTAGCGCCTTCCGGGCTGCCAAAGTCTAAAACAATTGCCCGGAAGGATCTCTGAAAACCACCACCTCGTGTCCTTCCGAGCGAAGCGTGGAATCTGCTGTTTTCTTCCTCCGCCTATTTCACGGCTTCCAAAATGTGCTTTCGTACTTAAAACCTACCACTTACCGTTAAAACGGTCTCTCAGATCTTGATGTCGCTGACCTGCACCGCCGTGAAATTCTGCCGGTGCCCGCGCTGAATCTTGTACTGATTGGTTCTCTTGTACTTGAGCACGGTCAGCTTCTTGGCGCGCCCCTGCTCGACGATCTTCGCGGTCACCGTAGCTTTCTCCGCCTCGGCGCCCACAAACAGCTTCTTGTCCCCATGGACCGCCAGGACGTTGCCAAAATTGACCTTTTCCCCGACTTTGCCTTCCACCCGCTCGATGCGGATGGTGTCGCCGGGCGCGACACGGTATTGCTTTCCCCCGGTCTGGATAACCGCGTACATCTTTCCTCCCGATGCCCTAGCCTAGGCGGTGGCTGTAAATGGCTTGAGACAAACTCTAATTATACGGGGCATTTCCAACAATCGTCAACGCAGCTTTTCAGTGCATTTCTCACGATAAATTTGTTCTGGCGGATCGCGACAGAAATTTATAGCCTTGGTGAGTTCCAGTCATTACTTCACCATTCTGCGCGATGATTTTTGATTCCTGAGCCGATCAACAGCCTTGCACGGCGCAGAACGTCGCTGTGTGCCACAGAGTGTTCCCTCTGCGGCGAGCCGCCC
>QHYJ01000129.1 GCA_003223255.1 Acidobacteriota bacterium
AAGCTGCAGCGCCTGCTGCGGGAACGAGTTTGGGAAGCAGCGAACGTGCGACTGCCTTCGATCACTCTCGATACCGATACCACCGTGCACACTCTCTACGGCCGACAGATGGGGGCGCGCAAGAGTTACAACCCGAAGAACAAAGGGAAGAAGAGCTACCAGCCGATTCTTACCTTTGTCGCCGAGACCCGGGAATATATCGGCGGGGAGCTACGCAACGGAGACCGACCCACCGGGGCGCAGATCGCGCGCCATCTCGAGGCCGTGTTTGCCGCCGTGCCCCGCTGCGTGCGCGAAATTTACGCGCGAGCTGATGCAGGGTTCTATTGCTGGGACGCCGTCGAGGCGTATGAGAAGCACAAAGCTTCCTTCATCATCGTGGCGCGCAAGACCCCACGTTTGCTCGAAGAGCTAGAAAAGGCCCACTGGAGGCCCTCGCCGAAGACGGACGCCGATGAACAATGCGAGTTCCAGTATCAGCCCGAAGGTTGGGGGAAGGCCTATCGGTTCATCGCTCTGCGCTACCTGAAAGAGGACCAGACTCCCAAACCGCAGTATCAGCTGTTTGCTACCCCGAAGTACATCTATCGAGTCTTTGTGACGAACATGAAAACCGCTATTGACCTGCTGGTGTGGGTTTATAACCAGCGAGCCGGTGCCGAGAACCTGATCAAGGAAGCGAACAACGACGCGGGATTGGCAGCGCACCCTTCCGACCAGTGGGCCGCCAACTGCGTGCATTTCCAGTTGGCGATGCTGGCTTACAACCTGAACTGTTGGCTGCTGCTCTTCAACCGGGAAGAAAAGGTGCAAGCCGATGATCTGAAGCACACGACGTTGGTGACAGCGCGATTGCGTTTTCTGTTTGTAGCAGCCAAGATCTGGCGGCACGCCGGGCGAGTGGGCATTAGCTATAGCGATCAGTATCCGGAACGCGGATTGTTCCAGCGACTGATGGATCGCTTGCGCAACATCGTTTCGAGTCAGGGAAAATTTCAGCCGGTGCTGGCCAGCGCTTTACGCTGGTAAGTTGTGCATAGTTTTCTATGCACAGATGAGTCAAAGAAATCAACGAGATACAAACAACAGGGAGCGACTTAGAGAAAAAACAAATCAAACGACGCTGAACACGCTGGAGAGAAAAAACTGACGAGGTCGGAATCCCGGCTTGCACCTCAGATCAGGCGAGATCTATGCATAATTTAGGTAACAGTGGGTCAAAGTTTCGAAATGGAGACTGCCTCTTTGCGAGAATTACGCCCTGTTTGGAAAACGGCAAAACTGGATTCGTTCAATTTCTACCAAATTCCGAAAGCGTGGCCTTCGGTTCTACCGAGTTCATTGTGCTGCGATCCCGGCTTGTCTGTCCTGAATATGTCTATTTGATGTCCCGTTCGGATGAGTTTCGTGAACTTGCGATCAAAAGTATGTGTGGGGCGACAGGTCGGCAACGTGTTCAAGAGCGTTGCTTCGAGAAGTTCGTCATCGCTAAGCCCCCTTCGGAGGTTGTGTCGAGGTTTCACAACATAGTCGAGCCGATGTTTAAGCTGGTACACATCATGAACCTGAAGAACGTTAGTCTTCGGAGAACTCGTGACCTTTTACTGCCAAGGCTTATCTCTGGTGAGATCAGTGTTGAACGATTTGAAACCGAAACTGCCAGCCAAATCTCATGACCTACCTCGGCCCTGATTCCGAAGGCACGCTCGAAGCCAACGCTATACAGCTATTCGAAGAACTTGGATGGGAAGTCGCTGATTGCTACCACGAGACCTTTGGCCCCAACTCTTCATTGGGACGAGAAACGTCAGAGCAGGTAGTTCTCGAACGGCGACTTCGGGCTGCCCTTCTGAAGCTGAATCCCGGCATCACTCCCCTGGCCCTGGATGTGGCAGTTGAAGAACTCAGCAAAGATCGGAGTGTTTTAAGTCCTGTCCGTACCAATCAAGAAATGTTCAAGCTGCTGCGGGATGGTGTGAAGACCTGCGTTCGGAAACACGACGGCCAAGAAAGCATAGAGATCGTTCGCGTCGTAGACTGGGACGAACCTAAGAACAACGACTTCTTTCTCGCATCGCAACTCTGGATTTCCGGTGACTACGGCAGGAAACGGGCAGACCTGATTGGTTTCGTTAATGGACTACCGCTTGTGTTCATTGAACTCAAGGCATCGCACAAGTCGCTGGAGAACGCCTACAAATACAATCTCTCTGATTATCGCACCACGATCCCACAAATCTTTTGGCACAACGCCCTAATCATCCTCTCGAATGGGTCCAAAAGCAGGATCGGCAGCATAACGGCCGGTTGGGAGCACTTTGCCGAGTGGAAGAAGATCAGCGATGAGGGTGAAGAAGGAATTGTCAGTTTGGAGACGATGATCCGAGGAGTATGCGAGCCTTCCCACCTGCTTGATCTGGTCGAGAACTTTACCTTGTACAGCGAGGCCGAACGTGAAACGGCAAAGCTGATTGCGAAGAACCATCAATTCCTTGGCGTTAACCGAGCGATTGAGGCGACTGGAAAAATCAAGGATAACCAGGGCAAGCTCGGAGTTTTCTGGCATACCCAGGGTTCCGGCAAGAGCTTCTCGATGGTCTTCTTCTCGCAGAAAGTGCTAAGAAAGCTGCCCGGCAACTGGACCTTTGTGATCGTTACGGATCGGGATGACCTCGACGGCCAAATCTATCGAAACTTCGCTTCGACAGGTGCGCTCCTTGAAGACGAGAAGAGCGTCCGGGCGCAAAGTGCAGAGCATCTGAAGACACTCTTAAACTTGGAAGATCACCGATACCTGTTCACCCTGATTCAAAAATTCCGAACCGATGTAGGGGAAACTTATCCAAAGCTCTCAGACAGATCAGACATTATCGTCATCACGGATGAGGCGCACCGGAGCCAATATGACCAGTTCGCGCTAAACATGCGGAATGCGTTGCCGAACGCCGCGTTCATCGGCTTTACCGGAACGCCCCTTATGGCAGGGGAAGAACGGACGAAGCAGGTATTTGGTGATTACGTCTCTATCTACAACTTCAAGCAGTCCATCGATGATGGAAACACCGTTCCTCTCTATTACGAGAACCGTATTCCCGAACTCCAGCTTACAAATCCCAACCTGACTGATGACATGGCCGAGATCATTGACTCGGCGGAATTGGACGAAGACCAGGAAGAGAAGATTGAACGCGAATTTGCACGCGAATATCAATTGATCACAAGAGAAGATCGTTTAGAACGGATCGCGGAAGACATCGTCGCGCATTTCATGGGCCGTGGCGTATTGGCCAAAGCGATGGTCATTTCGATTGATAAAGCCACTGCTGTGCGGATGTACAACAAAGTCCAGAAGCATTGGAGGACTGCAATAGAACGTTTACAAAAGGAGTTGAATGCCGCCGACCCCGCAGACAGGCCGGACCTAGAGAAACGGCTGCGGTTCTTCCAAGAGACTGACATGGCCGTGGTGGTCTCTCAGTCCCAAAACGAGATTGATGAGTTCAAGAAGAAGGGCTTGGACATCGGAACGCACCGCAAGCGGATGGTTAAGGAAGACCTTGAGAAGAAGTTTAAGAAGTCAGACGATCCGCTCCGAATTGTGTTCGTGTGCGCTATGTGGATTACGGGTTTCGATGTGCCTTCTTGTTCCACCATCTACCTCGACAAGCCGATGAAGAACCACACGCTGATGCAAACCATCGCTCGGGCAAATCGCGTCTGGAGAGAAAAGCAGAACGGGCTGATTGTTGATTACGTCGGAATTTTTCGCGACCTTCAGAAAGCCCTGGCGATCTATGGGACCACCAAAGGTGGAGCCAAGCAGGGCGAGTTGCCAATTAAGGATAAGCTCGAACTCGTTAAGCTGCTTCGACAAGCGATTCAGGAAACGACTGAATTTTGCCGAGATCGCGGTGTGGATGTCGAAGCAATCAGAGATTCCAGCGGGTTCCAGAGAGAAAAGCTGAAGGACGACGCGGTCGCAACCTTCGTCATTGATGACAAGACCAGACGACGATTCATGGAGTC
>QHYJ01000128.1 GCA_003223255.1 Acidobacteriota bacterium
CCTGGTAGGGTATGCGGAAAAGACCTTTGCTCTCTCCACCCAGGGGATCAACCGGGTGACCGATCACCGCTCTCTTCCACGCATCTCGCCTTCCTTGGTCGCAAAAGCCATTCTCGCCGTGTATTGGACCAGGCTCGGGAGCCTGAACGCTCTGGCGATGACTCGGTCAGCAAAATTCTGGAAGAGCTGGTTGGACGGTCCGCTCTGCAGCGCCGACAGTTTGGGACGCATCGTCGCGAGTATCGATGCCGCTACCCTGCGGCAGGAGATTCATCACGTTTATGATCGCTTGAAACGCAACAAGGCCCTACCGGATCTGCGCGGTGGCCGTGCTGGACGGTCACGAGACCAGCGCCAGCTATCGTCGCTGTTGCGGGAGCAGGGAAAGCAGGCTCTCGTGGTTCTCCAAGACGAACGCCGCGATACGTATCAGGATGCCGCCGGTCTAGGGGCGCAGCAGCCACCGCAGCCGGGCAGCTACGATTCCCGGAGTTGTCGGTGGTGGGATTTTCCCGACCTGCTCTCCTGGCCGGAAGTGAAAGGGACCATACGGGTGATGCGCTCCGGAGGAATCTTGGACGGTGAACCGCAGCTCACCAAAGAAGTGACCCCACAGACCACCAGCTGGGTATGGCTGACGACCTTGTCGGTCGCGCAAGCGCGCACCGAGCAGGTCGTCCGCTTAGCGCATATGCGCTGGGATATTGAGAATCACGGGTTCAATGAACTCCTCAACGGCGGGCATGCGAACCACGTCTATCGTCACCACTCCTGGGCCATCGAGTGCTTTCTGTTGCTCGCTTTTCTGGCCTACAACATTTTCCGTGCTTTCTTTGCCCGCAACCTCAAGCCGGAGGTGCGCCGCGGTCGAACGATGGAGTTCTGGGTACGCCTGATCGTGGCGGAAATTTCACGCCCTCCCTCGCTTCTCCTCAGCAGCCGCACCACCCTGACCTACGCCTCGGCCCGCCACACCTTAACGCTTCTTCTCCGATGATTCCCTTAAATAAAGCGGTAGCGTCTCGCTGGATTCGGAAATCGGGCTGGAAGGCGCCGCAAGGAGCCCCCCGGAGAAAAAAGAGGCTATCCGCATCTCTTTCGGAATCGCAGAAACTCTCATAACCCACGTTATCAAGCAAATCCTCGGCCCCTTGCGAGCCGATTGCGGAATCGCTGGCCAACAGGCGCGGGAGTGGTATTCGGGCGAGGGGTGTGTTAAAGAGGACGCGGAAGTGGCCGGAGGAAACATGCGGAGAGAGCGAAATTACGAGTTTGGTGCGCCGCGCTTTGGTATGTCCCGGTTTGGCGTGACCCGGTTTGGTGTGCCTCCGTTGGTTCTGCCGCCGGTGATCTTTGTTTTTCTCGTACTTTTGGCTGCAGTGAGCGTGGCCCCGGTTTATGGCCAGACTGCGGGCTTGCCAGCGGACAAAACCATCGCGGTGTTTGGGCAGGCGATTCACTATTGGGACGTCGGCTCGGGACCTGTGGTCGTGCTGGTGCATGGGCTGGGCAGCCGCAAGGAAGATTGGTTGCCGGTGGTGGAGCCGCTGGCACAGAAATACCGGTTGCTGGTGCCGGACCAGATTGGGTTTGGGAAATCGGAGAAGCCGCTGCTGGACTACAGCGTGCAGACGTACGTGGATTTTCTGAATGAGTTTCTGCGGGAATTGAAGATAGAAAAAGCGAGCCTGGTGGGCGAATCGCTGGGAGGGTGGATCTCGGCGCTGTACGCCGTGGAATTGGTCGAGGGCGGGCATCTGATTCCGATGGACAAGCTGGTGCTGGTGGACGCGGCGGGGCTGAAGCAGGACGCGCCGATTCCCAATCTGAATCCGAGTTCGCTTGCGACGATGCGCGGGGTAATGGAAGCGGTGTTTTACGACACGAGCTGGCTGAATGAGGAGGCGCTGCGAAAGATCTTCACGGACAAGTTGTCCGTGCACGACGGCTACACGGTGCGGAGCTTCCTGGGAAATCCGATGATCGCTACGGAACGATTGGATGACCGCATCGGGAAAATCAAAACGCCGACGCTGGTGATGTGGGGCAAACAGGATAAGTTGCTGCCGATGGCGCTGGGTGAACGCTACGCGGCAGGGATTGCGGGAGCAAAATTGGTGAGCTTCGACAAGTGCGGGCACGTGCCGCCGATTGAAAAAACCGATGAGTTCGTCGCGGCGGTAACGGCGTTTTTGGGCGCAGCGACGGCCACACACTGATAGCCGGGCCTGTATTGCGATACGAAGCCATTCTCGTTCAATGGGAAAGATAGGTCCTCACGGATGAAACGCAAGCCCTGGGTGCACGCACTATCCGGAAGGAGGATCCCCATGAAAACCGATAAGAACCGTTTCAGCGGGTTGGTGTGCGCCTCCGCGCTGTCATTACTCGGCGCAACGACGGCGCGCGGGCAGGGCCCCAACTATGATCCCGGTTGCGCGGTGCCGTTTGCAGAGATAGCCACAACTCCGGATCCGTTCGTGAGCTGCGGCAATTGCGGAGTGGTTCCAACCAGCGCGACCGCCACCCAGGCTGCCGCGAAGGCGGCGGAAAGCAAAGCGAAAAGCAATCTCTGCGGGGACATGACGAAGAAAACGGTGGTGGATTTCAGCATCCTGACCAAAATGCAGGCCTTGAAGATTAACAAGAAAGCCTTAGGCGCCCGTGACAAGCTTAAGAACGTCTTCCCGGTTGGAAGCCAAAAAATTGGCGAGGGAAGCGTGGTGCAGCTAAAGGCCTTTGTCAAAAAGGCGCACATTTCCGACTGCAACGGCGGCGAGGAAGTGAATTGCAAGAGAACCGGACCAGAGGTGAACGACATCCACATCCCGTTAGTGGATCCGGCCTCGAGCAATCCGCAGAACGTAGATGAGTGCAATAGCGTGACCGCCGAGATGATCCCGCACTTCCGCCCGGCAGCATGGTCGGAGTTCGACATGAAAACCCCGCTGAACAATCCAGTACGTGTCACCGGACAGCTGTTCTTCGACAATAGCCACAATCCTTGCGTGAAAGATGCCACGGGCAAGATTACGAAGCGAAACAAACCTGCGCGAATCTCACTTTGGGAAATTCACCCCGTCTACCAGATGGACGTGTGCACCGACAAGGATCCGAACCACTGTGACATTGCGAACGATGCCATGTGGGTGGCGTACGACAAGTGGGTGGCAATGCCGGGAAGTGAGACGGCGCCAAGCGGGCAGCGGATTCGCAAGCAGTGCGAAGACTTACACGGCAAGCCGTCTCCCGCTCCTGGACCAACGATGCCAGCTCAATGTCCCGCTCCAAGCGCCGCGAACGGGAACAAGCCTGCAAAGGGTCGGGGCAGACACAAACACCCCGCTCCGGCTCCGCCGAGCAACTAAGCAACACACGACGATGTAAGGGACGAAGGAGGCCGCGATCTAGCGCTGTCGCTTAAGGGGGTAGTGACGGAATCAAAAGTAGCGGTTAGGAACGTCCTGTTACTAAGAGCGCGGTTCCTCGAGACTGCGAGGGATTGCTTTGCAGAGAGGTGTGGTAAAGTTAGCTTTAGATGAAGATGCGAAGAGTCCTCAGCTTCTTGGTCGCTCTAGGATTGGCGGGCGTCGCGCCGCTGCCGGTGTCGGCTTGCGCTCTGGTGTCTTCGCAACCGAGCGAGTGCGCAAATCTGCAAACAAAAACAGAGTGTGAGCGCATGGGAATGGACCAGGCGGAGAAGCCGCCAGTCACTGTTTCGAATGCTGGCAAGAACTGCTGCGTGGTTTCGGAAGCGCCACTGCCGGAAGCGCAGACCTGGACGGGAAGCTTTTCCGTGGCGACGGCGCCTGCGCCAGCCTCAAGCATAACGATTGCACCTCAATCGGTTGAAAGCACATGGTTTTCTGAAGTAAAGCAGGATTTGTCACCCCCGCCCCTGCGGTCTCTTCTCTGTACGTTCCTGATCTGAATCATTCCCTAGAAACGTTCCACGTCTGCGTGTGTCTTCGGGTGTGCAGCGACCGCAGCCATCGCGGTTTGAACGCGCAAAGCGGCCATTGCTCAATCCAGGTTGCGAAGCGAAAAGCAGATCCCTCCGCCTTCGACTTTGCTCAGGGCGAGCGGGATGACAGATGGTGGTCGCGGGATAGGCGCAAAACCCGAGCTCGGTTCAGGCTCGAAGCTAGAGACGATTCACTATTGGGAAAGGATTAGGTATGAGGCGTAGACAATTATGGCTTTTCGCGACTATTTTGGCTGCAGCGGGTGCTCAGGCGACGTGCGCGCAGGAGATTGCGCCGCCTGGGCGCATTGAAAAGTTAGCCGATTTGCTGAGCGAGGCGGAAAAAAATAATCCGCAAATTCAAGCGGCGCGGCAGAGCGCGGAGTCGGCGCGACAAGTGCAAACGCAGGTGGCCACGCTGCCGGATCCGCAAGTGATGGTGCAGCACTTCAGCGTGGGCAGCCCGCGGCCGTTTGCCGGATACACGAACAGCGACTTCGCATATATCGGACTGGGCTTTTCACAGGATATTCCCTACCCCGGAAAGCTGCGGCTGCGCGGGGAGATCGCCAAGAAAGATGCGGAAGTGATGCAACAGCAAGTCGAATCCGTGCGCCGTTCCGTGCTGAGCCAGGTCAAAACGGCTTACGTGCAACTAAGCTATCTCGCGAGGCGCGCCACGATTCTCGACAGCGACGGGGAATTCCTGAAGCAAGTTGTGCAAGCGGCCGAGGCGCGCTACCGCAGCGGAATGGGGAATCAGGAGGAAGTGCTGAAGGCACAGATCGAACGCACCAAGTTGCTGCGGGAAATCACCATGAATCAACTGGAGAGCGGGAAAGCGCAAGCCGCGCTGAAACAATTGCTAGGGCGCACGCAGACCTCGCCAGATATCGAGAGGGAAGAGTTAGCGGAGACCGGAACGACGCACACGTTCGAAGAATTGCTAGACGCAGCAAAAAAGAACAATCCGGACATCGCGGCCGCGCAGGAAAGCATTGCCAAACAGGGTTTGCAAGTGGACCTGGCGAAGAAGGATTTCTACCCCGACTTCAACGTGCAATACATGTGGCAGCGGACCGATGCCACACAGTTTCGCGCGTATTACATGGCCACGTTTGGCATGCGAATCCCGATTTATCGCGGCCGGCGCCAGCAGAAGGAGCTTGCACAGGCCAAAGCGGAGCAAAATCGCGCGCGCAGCGAGTCCGAGACACGCGAGCAACAGACCGCCTTTGCGCTGCGGCAAGAATACCTGACCCAGGAAAAGTCGGCGGAGCTATTGAAGATTTACCGCGAAGGATTGATGCCCCAGGCGCGCGCGGAACTGCAAGCAGGGATGGCCGCTTATGAGTCGAACCGGCAGGATTTTCAAGCGCTGTTGGCTTCGTTTCTGGACGTGCTGAAGCTCGACGAAGAGTACTGGCAAACATTGGCCGAGCATGAAACAGCGCTGGCGCGCCTGGAAGAAATGACGGGATTGGAAATGCGCGAAAGCGCGAAGTAAAGGATTCGCAGATGAAGAACTATCGCAACGCATTTTATCTGGCTTTGATTGGGAACCTGGCGCTGGCGGCTGCGCTCGGCGGATGGTGGTGGCGTTCAAAAAGAAGCGCCGTGCGCCCACAGCCGATTGTCGCGTCGGCAGCGAGTCCGCAAGAATCCGCACAAGCAAGAAGCGAGCCCACTGCGGCGGCGCCCACCGAGACACCTCTCGCGCCCGTGCAGATTCCGCCGGAAGGGCTGCAATCGATCGGCGTGAAGTTCGGAAAAGTCGAACGAAAGCCCGTTCAAGATGAAATCCGAGTGACGGGAACGGTGGGAATTGATGAACGGCGCGTCGCTTACGTGCAAACGCGGTTCGCGGGACACATCGAAGACGTTTTTGCGGACGCGACGTATCAATACGTTCGCAAAGGGCAGCCGCTGTTCACGATGCACAGCCCGGAACTGGTAGCGGCCGAACGCGAATACCTGGTGGCCAGGCAAAACGCCAAACGACTCTCGAACAGCAGCGTTCCCGATGTCGCAGCAGGAACGCGCTCGTTGTTGGAATCCTCGAAAGAACGGCTGATGCAATGGGATGTGCCGGAAACGGAGATTGCGCGGCTGGAGTCCTCAGGCGAGGCCGCGGAGGCGTTGGAAATTACTTCGCCAGTGTCGGGCTACATCACCGAGCGCAACGCGCTACCGAACTTGATGGTGCAACCGGACACGCGCTTGTACACGATTGCGGACCTTTCGACAGTCTGGGTGCTCGCGCAAGCTTTTCAGAATGACCTGGGACGAATCAAAACGGGCATGCCCGCGACATTGACCGTGGATGCGTACGCGGGACGAACGTTTGGAGGGCGCGTGGATTTTATTTATCCCGAGGTGGACATGGCCACGCGCACGGTGAAGGTGCGTCTGGTGATTGGGAATGAGAATTTGCTGCTCAAGCCGGGAATGTTCGTGAATGCAACGTTTCAAGTTCCGATGGGCACGCAAGTGGTGATTCCGGCGGGCGGGGCGCTGCAATCGGGCACGCGGCAAGTGGTGTTCGTGGACCACGGACAAGGCAACCTGGAGCCGCGCGAGGTGCAACTGGGGCCGATGGTGAATGACCAGTACGTGGTACTGAAAGGTTTGAAAGAAGGCGAAAGAATTGTGACGTCGGCAAATTTTCTGCTCGATTCGGAGAGCCAACTTCAAGCCGCGCTGGGAACGTACATGCCTCCGCCGCCGGGAGCGGGAACAGCAGCGGCTGCGGGCACGGCTCAGGCGTCGATGGAGTTCAGCTCGACGCCGGCTCCTCCACAAAAGGGTGAGAATCAATTCCAAGTGAAGCTTAAGGACGCGCAGGGGAACGCGATCACTAACGCGGAGGTAACCGCAACATTTTTCATGAGCGCCATGCCGGAGATGGGGATGGCGGCGATGCGGGAAGAATTTCGCTTGGCGGATAAGGGCGCGGGAATCTACGCGGGAAGCGGGAATCTGCCAAGTGGAGGGAGTTGGAACGTCACGCTGATCGCGCGGAAAAACGGGCAAGTCGCCGCGAGCAAGCAACTCACGGTGAACGCTGCGGGAGGCATGTGACATGATCTCGCGGCTGATCGATTGGTGCGCGCGCAACCGCTTCCTCGTTCTCGCGGGAACAACTCTGCTTGTGTGCGGCGGCATCTGGGCGTTGCGACGCATCCCGCTAGACGCGCTGCCGGACATTTCCGACGTGCAAGTGATCGTGCACACGACCTGGGAAGGTCAGCCGCCGAACATCATTGAAGACCAGGTGACTTATCCGCTGGTTAGTTCGCTCCTGGCAGCACCGCATGTCAAAGCCGTGCGCGGACAGACGATGTTCGGGGATTCTTATGTATATGTCGTGTTTGAAGACGGCACGGATGCGTATTGGGCGCGCTCGCGCGTCGTCGAATATCTGCAGCAGATTTCCGGGCGCTTGCCGGAGGGCGTGCAACCGGTGATTGGCCCGGACGCGACCGGAGCGGGCTGGGTGTATGAGTATGTGCTCGTGGATCACACGCAGAAACACAGCCTGGCGGAATTGCGGAGCTTGCAAGACTGGTATTTGCGGTACCAACTCGAAACGGTTCCCGGCGTCGCGGAGGTGACGACGATTGGCGGATTCGTGCGGCAGTATCAAGTTTCCGTGGACCCAAACCGTTTGCGCGCGTACGGAATCCCGCTTTCGACGGTGATCGATCAAGTGCGCCAAAGCACGAACGAAGTGGGCGGGCGCGTGCTGGAGATGGGCGGGGCGGAATATATGGTGCGCGGGCTGGGATATTTGCGTTCGCTGGACGATCTGCGCAACGTTCCGGTGGCAACGAAAAATGGAACGCCGGTGTTGGTCCGTGACGTGGCCACGGTTTCGTTTGGCCCGGACATTCGCCGCGGCGCAGCGGAGTGGCAAGGCGAAGGCGAAACGGTTGCGGGAATCGTGGTGATGCGCGACGGGATGAATGCGCTGAAAGTGATCCACGGCGTGAAGCAGAAGCTCGCGCAGATTCAGCCTTCGCTGCCTGCCGGCGTGGAAGTGGTTTCCGGCTACGACCGCTCCGGATTGATCCGCGACTCGATTGCGACGCTGCAGCGAACGCTGCTCGAAGAGGCGCTGATCGTGAGCGTCGTCACGATTTTCTTTCTCTTCCATTTTCGCTCGGCGTTTATCCCGATTCTGACGCTGCCGATTGCGGTGGTTGCGTCGTTCATTCCAATGTACTACCTGGGCGTGAGCTCGAACATCATGTCGCTCGGAGGCCTGGCGCTGGCGATTGGCGTGTTAGTCGATGCGGGCATCGTCATGGTGGAGAATGGACATCGACACCTTTCCGAGTACCAACAGGCGCTGTGGCGGGAAAACGAAGCGGTGAAGGCCGGTCCCTCCAGGAAAGAACGACGAATTTTGCTGGACGCAGCAAAACAAGTTGGCCCGGCGATTTTCTTTTCTCTGGTAATTATTGTTGTGTCGTTTTTGCCGGTGTTTTTGCTGGAAGCGCAAGAAGGCCGGATGTTCCGCCCGCTGGCATGGACAAAAACGCTGGCAGTGGGATTTTCGTCGATATTAGCGATCACGTTGGTGCCGGCGCTAATGCCGCTGTTCATTCGCGGGCGTTTGCGGCCGGAATCCAGGAATCCGCTGGCGGTTCTATCACAGGCCGTGTATTTGCGGATTCTGCGCGTGTGTTTGCGCTGGCGGAAAACGACGCTGCTTGCGAACCTGGCATTTCTCGCCGTGAGTTTTCCCTTGGCGTGGAAGCTCGGCAGCCAGTTTATGCCGGCATTGTATGAAGGCTCGGCGCTGTACATGCCGACATCGCTGCCGGGAATCTCCATTACGCAGGCAACGCAATTGCTGCAAGTCCAAGACCGGATCATTCGCTCCTTTCCGGAAGTGGAAACGGTCTTTGGAACCGTGGGGCGATCCGACAGCGCGACCGACAACGCGGACCTGACTATGTACGACACGACCATCATGCTGAAGCCGCCGGGAAAATGGCGAGCGGGCATGACTTACGAGAAACTGATTGCGGAGATGAATGAGAAGCTGCAGTTTCCCGGACTGTCCAACACCTGGACGATGCCGGTGGAAAACCGGCTGGACATGGAGCTGACGGGAATCAAAACGCCGGTAGGCATGAAGATTCAGGGGCCAAGTTTTGACGGGATCCAACAAATCGGCGCGCAGATGGAACAAATTCTGTCGAATATGCCGGAAGTTCGTTCGGTTTTTTCCGAGCGCGTGAGCCAGGGCTTTTATATCAATGTGGAGGTGAACCGGCCGGAAGCGGCGCGCTACGGGTTGACCGTCGCGGACGTGCAGCGAAGCGTCACGTCGGGAATCGGCGGACAAAACATCGCCGAGAACGTCGAAGGCCGCGAGCGATATCCCATCAACGTTCGCTACAATCGCGATTTTCGAGAAAATGTAGAAGCTTTGCAAAGAATTTTGGTAGCGACTCCCAGCGGCGCGCAAATCCCCATTGGCGAAATTGCCAAGATTTCTTTTTCGCGCGGGCCTGCGTTTATTCGCGACGAAGATGCCACGTTGACCGGCTACGTATACCTCGACCTGAAGACCCACGATTATGGAGGATACGTTCAGCGAGCGGACAACCTGCTGCGCGAGAAATTGAAGCTCCCTCCGGGGTATACGTACAAATGGTCGGGGCAATATGAATTCGAGTTGCGCGCGAAGGAACGACTCGAATTCATTCTCCCCATCGTGTTCTTCGTGATTTTTCTTTTGCTGTTCCTCGTATTTCATTCGGTTGCAGAAGCCGCGGTGCTGATCTTCCCCACGTTTTACGCGCTGACGGGCGGCCTGATCCTGCAGTGGTGGCTCGGGTACAACTTCAGCGTCGCGGTGTGGGTGGGCTACATCGCGCTGTTTGGAATCGCCGTGGAAACCGGCGTGGTCATGGTGGTCTATCTGCACGAGGCACTCGACAAGCGGTTGGATTCCGGCGCTCCGCTGGCCGAGAAAGACATTGAAGAAGCTGTGGTGGAAGGAGCAGTGCTGCGGCTGCGGCCCAAAATGATGACAGTAATTGCGGTTCTCGCCAGCTTGATTCCAATCCTATGGAGCAAGGGAATCGGCTCGGACGTGATGAAGCCCATCGCCGCACCGATCGTCGGTGGCATGATTACGTCGAGCATTCACGTGCTCATTCTGGTGCCCCTGTTTTTCGCGCTCATGAAGGAGCGCGCGTTGCGAAAAGGAAGTTTGCGCTCGTCGAAGTTTTCCTCTGGCGAATAGACCAGTTCGGTGTTTTCTTTGGTCTTGTCGCTCTAAGAGAGACGGAAGAGCACGCGGAAGCGGCGAACACCGGGCTCGCTTACATCGGGAAGAATGTCGAACAACACTTCTTCGAGACCGTGAGCCGTGAAGGCAGAGATTTCGGCTCGCGTCAGAGGAGGGCGTTTCACCTTCGGGGTCGGAAGGTTCGCGGTGGCGGGCAATCACGAGCAAATGGCCGCCGGGGCAAAGAAACGCAGCAATATTCTTCGTCGCTTGGGGACGAAGCGGGCCGCTATTGCTGTTTCGTGAACGTTGGTATGGCCCAATTCCCTACTCGTCACACAATTGCCGTACTCTTGAGATAAGGATGCCCGTCCAGACCGGGTTGTTCAGCGGAGGCAAGAGTGGAGTACAAAGAAAGACGCCGTGGGCCCAGGTATGCGTTTATCGCGAGCGCGGAACTCATCGAACAGAAGGCCGACGTGCGCATCGCTTCGCGCGTGAGCGAGCTAAGCATGAACGGGTGCTACCTGGACATGATGAACCCGTTCCCTACGGGCACTCTGGTGCTGGTGAAAATTTCCGCAGGCGAAGACCTTTTCCAATCCAAAGGAAAAATCGTCTATTCACAAATGAACATGGGCGCGGGCGTGTGCTTTTCGGAGTGCGACCAAGCCTCGCGCATTGTGCTGGAACGCTGGATGGACGAAGCGCAGAAGGAAGTTCAAAACCAGGCGCGATAGGAAGCACCCAGCCAAGCAAACTACCGCGCCCGGGCCCAAAAACTCCTTCGAAGAAACCTTTTTCTGAATTACAAGCCACAAGAGTCTCAGAAGCTCAATTTGCCCGCGCCAGGATTTCTTTCTGCAGAAGCAATCCCCCTCGCTGGATCCCTGCCTCTTTTCAAAAGGTGTTGCGCTTGAATTCCGACATCAGGTAATCGCAGGAGCGTACGCAGAGCGCCATGATGGTGAGCGTGGGATTCTGGCAGGGGTTCGAAGGAAATCCGGAAGCGTCCATAACAAAAAGATTCTGGATGTCGTGGGTCTGCTGAAACTGGTTGAGCACGGATTTCTTGGGGTCGGAACCCATGCGGGCGATACCCGCTTCGTGAAGCGCCCAGCGCGGCGCGGAAGGATGCGCGTAGGTGCGAATGTTCTTTGCGCGCGCAGCCTCCAGCATCTCCCCGGCGGAATCGCCCATGTCTTGGATCATGGCGCGTTCGTTTTCCCCGTCGGACATGTGAATTTTCAAGACGGGGATTCCGTAAACATCCTTCGCGGTGGGATCGAGTTCGACGAAATTGTCCCAGCGCGGGAGCACTTCGCCAAAGCCGGTGATAGAAATTTTCGTGCGCGGCACGCGAAGCGCTTTCTTGTAAGCGATGCCGAACCCGGGAGCATCCCAACTGAAATCCGTGGAGGACTCGCCCTCATAGCCGTAGCCGCGAAGAAATTTTTTGTACGGCGGCGCGTTGGGTAGGTTGCGGAAGCGGGCAATGTACACACCCATCGGTTTGTGCGGGCCGCCGCCTTCCACAGAAGGTTCGACCCAAAGGAAGGAAATTCGCCGCTGCCGCCGCCACTGCGTACATGCGCGGTCAGGTAATGCCCAAGAACGCCACTCGAATTGGCAAGCCCGTTCGGATACTCGCGCGTCGCCGAATTGAGAAGAATGCGCACGGATTCTTGGGCTTGCGCGCAGAGAATCAGCACGCGGGAGAGTAGTTTCTGGTG
>QHYJ01000130.1:0-474 GCA_003223255.1 Acidobacteriota bacterium
TGAAGCGATTGAGCATTTGCGTGGTTTTAGTTTTGGGGATTGTACTGTCGTTTGGGACCGGAGCGAGTGAGGCTCAGGTAGGAAACTCCGGCTCGATTGAAGGCGTGGTGAAGGACCCCTCCGGTGGGGTGGTTGCCGGCGCAGCGGTCGAAATCTCGTACGCAGTGAGCGGTTTCCATCGGGAGACAACCACAGCAAGCGACGGGAGCTTTAAATTCACAAACGTCCCATTCAATTCCTACCATTTGGCAGTCACGACTGGGGGCTTCGACAGTTTCACACAGGATGTGGACGTGCGGTCGGCAGTTCCGACGACGGTGCAAGTCAGCTTGAAAATTGGGACGTCAGTACAGACCGTGAACGTTGAAGCGAAGGACTTGGTGGAAAATGAATCCACCTTTCACACTGACATTGACCGCGGATTGTTCGACCGACTCCCGCTGGAGAGTGCATCCTCGTCCGTGAGCTCGCTCG
>QHYJ01000130.1:576-1519 GCA_003223255.1 Acidobacteriota bacterium
CAAGCAAAGTCTTTTCAAATCAAATCCCGGTCGATTCGATTCAATCGCTCGAAGTAATCTCCGGTGCTCCGCCAGCGGAATTTGGTGACAAGACAAGTTTGGTCATCAAGGTAACGACGCGCTCCGGACTCGGCCAGACTAAACCGGTTGGAAGCGTACGCGCCTCTTATGGGAGTTTCGGTTCGTATAATGGGGCCTTTGATGTCGCGTTTGGAGGCTCAAAGTGGGGCAATTTCATTGCGGCGAATGGCTTGAATACCGGTCGGTTCCTCGATCCGCCGGAATTTCAAGTCATTCATTCCAAGGGCAACGAGGAAAACGTATTTGACCGCGTGGACTTGCAGTTTTCGGGTGCGGACTCCGTCCACCTAAATGGAGGCTACACGCGGTCTTGGTTTCAGAATCCGAATTCTTTCGATGCGCTGGCGTCCGGCCAAGATCAGCGCGCACAGATCAAAACGTACAATTTCGCACCGACCTGGACTCACTTGTTCAGCACCAGCACCCTCCTGAATGTCGGATTTTTCGCACGGCATGACCAATTCAACTACTACCCCAGCGCAAATCCTCTTGCGGACGTTTCTGAAACTGCCACGCAACTGCGCAAGCTGACCAACCTGGGCCTACGCAGTGATCTTTCCTACGTCAAGGGCATTCATAACATAAAGATGGGAGCAACTTTCGAGCACACTCTGCTCACTGAGAATTTTAGCCTGGGACTCACGGACCCGACGATCAATTCGCCGTGTTTGACCCAAAACGCTGCAGGGGACTTTGTCGGAGTCGGGGACACCACGCTGACTGACCCCTCACAGTGCGCCGCGGCTGGGTTCCAGCAAAACGTCGCTGCCAACCCGGATGCAAGTGCGCCCTTCATCCCCATCCTCGGCTGTATCGACCTAACGAGACCTACGCCTTCGACAAATGACGGATGCGCCGCTCC
>QHYJ01000130.1:1695-2944 GCA_003223255.1 Acidobacteriota bacterium
CGAGAATTTGGTTGTCGCCAGCGTAACGGGCAATCCTTTCCTGGATGCGATTTTTGGAGGATCGTCAGGGCCGATTCGCGCTGGTCAGCGTAATGAATTCCATGCGGGACTCCAGCAGGCTTTCGGCCGATACCTCGTGGTTGACGGAGACTACCTCTGGAAGTACACGCACAACGGCTACGACTTTAGCGACCTGCTCAACACACCGATCTTCTTTCCGATTGGATGGCACAACTCGAAGATCAGCGGGTTCAATGCGCGCGTTAGCGTGCCCAATTTCCATGGCTTCACCGTCTTGACCGTCATGGGCCACGCGTCTGCTCGCTATTTTCAGCCCCAGGTCGGCGGGTTGGGCACCAGCGATGGACCTGTGTTCAGCATCGACCACGACCAGAACTTCCAGCAGACCAGCCACGTGCAATACCAAGCGCGGAAACGCGCTCCTTGGGTGGCGTTCAATTGGCGCTATGACAGCGGCCTGGTGGCTGGCGCTGTCCCCTTCGCAACAGACACCACAACGCCAGTGGATCTCACGGGCCTCAGCGCGGACCAGTAAATGCAGGCCGGGCTTTTCTGCGGGAGCGTCTTCCCGACGCTGACCACTCCACTGATCACGTGTGCGCCTTCGCAATACGGGTCGACGCGGCTTAGGATACCGGCGCCGGGAACGGAGAATGACGATCACAATCCTCCGCGGGTCGCTCCTCGGCACCTGTTCGATACCAGCGTGGGAGATGACGACCTCTTCCACGGTGACCGTTACAAGTGGAGCTTGCGATTCACAGTCATCAACCTGACGAACAAGACCGCGCTGTACAACTTCTTGTCGACGTTCAGCGGAACGCACTTTGTTACGCCGCGGTCGTACACCGCGGAAGTGGGCTTCCACTTCTAGGCGGGGCTAGCTAAACAGGCGCCGCCGCGAGAATCAATCGGCAAGGATCTTGCGGCGTTGCTTGAAAAAGTTGCTACTCGGGCAAGAGCACCTGGAGAGTGGTCCATGCTGCTTCGAGTCCAATGGTCAGTCCTCATGCCAATTCGGCGACGAATAATCGTGCCGTTGGGTGTTTATTTGATTTGGTCGTGGTTTGTCTTATCTCATTCGATAGCGCAGACAGGTCCTAAGGGTGGAGCACAACAAGGTCCGAGTGAGGTGTTCCGCTTCAAAGTGAGTGATGCGGAAAACAACCGCCCATTGGCAAATGCGAGTGTCACGATTGCCTTATGGCGGCATGAAAATGGGGTCGAG
>QHYJ01000131.1 GCA_003223255.1 Acidobacteriota bacterium
ACTCTCCGATTCTTATGAAATCGAGGGCCGCGTTGTTTCGTTCGAACCGGATTCCCGCCACCGCTCCGGAAGACGTTTGATGAGCTGAGCGAACAGGGGTTTCGTGCGCTTGGCGTCGCTTATCGCAAGATAGAAGCTCAGGACGGTTTCACTGTCGCGGACGAGCACTCACTGATCTTTGCGGGCTATCTTGCATTTGCCGACCGCCGAACCCCGATAGCGCGGCGTCCATTGAGGCACTGAAGCGCGATGGCGTGCAGGTGAAAATTCTGACGGGAGATAACGAACTTGTGGCCCGGCATGTTTGCGAACAGGTTGGACTGGAGAATCCGACGATCGTTCTCGGCGAAGAACTCGAACAGATGAGCGACCCCGCACTCCAGCATTTGGCCGAGGAAAGCACCGTGTTCGCGCGCGTTACGCCGATGCAGAAGCACCGGATTATCCACGCGCTGAAACACCGCGGCCACGTGGTTGGCTACCTCGGTGACGGAATCAACGATGCCCCTTCGCTGCATTCGGCGTATGGGGTATATCCGTCTCGTCGTCGGCGGATGTCGCGCGGGATACAGCTGAAATCATCCTGCTTAAGCCGGGCCTCCAGATTCTCCATAAAGGCATCATCGAAGGCCGGCGCGCATCTGCAAATGTTTTGAAGTATCTCCTGATGGGCACGAGCTCAAATTTCGGCAACATGTTCAGCATGGCCGGAGCGTCGGCCTTGCTTTCTTTTCTTCCCATGCTCCCCACGCAGATCCTGCTGAACAATTTTCTCTACGACACGGCCCAGATTACGATCCCTTCCGACAATGTGGACAAGGACTACGTGCGTATTCCGCGTCGCTGGGACATGCGCCTGATCCGAAACTTCATGATTTTCATTGGACCGATCAGCTCAATCTACGACTTCCTCACGTTTTACGTTTTGCTTTACTTTTTCCACGCCAGCCAGGTGGAATTCCACACCGGGTGGTTTGTGGAATCGCTGGCTACGCAGACGCTTGTGCTCTTCATCATCCGCACGACCGGAAATCCCCTGAAAAGCCGCCCGAGTGTTCCTCTCACAATCACCACGATTGTGATCGTGATGATCGGTGTCCTGATTCCTTACGCGCCTCTCGCGCGCGACCTCGGGTTTACGGCGCTCCCCGGGCCTTTCTATAAGTTCCTGGCGATTTCGACTGCGACTTACTTATTTCTCGTTGAATTGGCGAAACGCAGGCTCTTTGCACGGGCCCAGATCTGACCTCCGTTTTGCCCGGGTGCGACGAACCGCAAAGTCACCCCTTTGCCGGCACGGACAATTCTTCCTCGATCTCCACAGCCGGGAAGAGGGCGACCTTGCACTGAAGCGACCGCGCGACGAGGCACGATTTCTCGGCCTTCTCTAGAAGGCGAACGGCCCGGTCATGATCTTCTTCTTTTCGGACGGTGACGGCGGGCCGCAATCGAATCTCTGTAAAGCGCCAACCGGTGTCCTGTTTGGTGAGTACACCTTCTGCGGCCAATTGTAGAGAATCAAATTCCAGGCGCGAGGTCTGTGCCATGCCTTCAAAGGTGCTGATGAAGCAGCTGGCCACAGCAGCGACAAGAAAATGTTCTGGAGTCCACCGGCCGACCTCACCTTGGAATTCAGGCGGCGGGCTAAACGATATGGCCGGCAGGATTCCTTCGGCATGGACGACGCCGTTGCGTCCCCCTGCGCCGATAGCTTCAACACGATATTCGTGAATGGATTCCATTCCGTCCTCCTCGAATGTGACGGCGGAGATCAATTCGAACTCAGCCCGCGTCATGGGTCCAACGCTAGCAAAGAAACTCTGGGGACTCTGTGATCTGAGTCACGGTCGAAAGTGATGGCCGTCACAGCGAGATGAGCACGTGAAGTCGTATTCAGGAGGGCAGAGGAGGTGGCCCATGAAAGCGGTTCAAGCAAGAACGAGAATTACAGTGAAGAACATTTTGTTCGCAACGGACTTTTCACCAGCAGCGAACGCAGCCGCACCGATTGCGATCGAAATCGCGCAGCGTTATGGCGCAAAGGTGTATGGCGTGCACGTGAATCGATTCGACGACTACACGGCTGCTGCACCCAACGCCTGGGCAGCGATGGCTGAGGCAGCGGAGAAGGAGACCAAAGAAGATGCCGGACGCCTGAATGAACAGCTCCAGTGCATCGAACACGAAGTCGTGCTCGGCGAAGGCAACATTTGGGAAGTGGTATCCGGCCTGATCAAAGAGAAGGAAATTGACCTGGTCGTGCTGGGAACGCGCGGGCGCACGGGACTTGGAAGGGCGATACTCGGTTCGGTTGCCGAACAGATTCTTCGGCAATCGCCGTGCCCGGTGCTCACGGTTGGCCCGCATGTGAACCTTTGGTCTGACGAATACGCAAAGATGCGTGAAATCCTGTACGCCACAGATCTGACGGCTGACTGCCCAACTGCGGCTCCCTACGCCATATCTCTGGCGCAGGAGAACCAAGCACATCTCGTGTTGCTGCACGTGATCGAAGACGCGAAGGCAGGGGATCTGGTGGACAGCCCAGAAGTGGTGGATCTCAAGGAGCGAAAGCTGCAGCAATTGGTTACGGAGCAAGCCGGATTGTGGTGCGACCCTACCTACATCGTCGAGCAGGGACCAGCGGCAGAGAAGATCCTGGACGTTGCGAAACGGCGGCATACGGATCTGATCGTGATGGGAGCCCGGCCGGCAAAAGGGCTTGCAACGCATCTGAACATCGGAACGGTCCACAACGTTGTTTCGCAGGCAACGTGCCCAGTCCTCACGGTTCGTGGATGAAGCGCACCGCGCCATCACACCGGCATCAGAGGCGGTGAAACACAAGGGGGTTGAGGCTGCAGCGAGTTCTCGTGAAGTTCGCTGGCCTCAAACCTCGGCAGGCGAGAGAATGCAGATTCTGAACGCTGGCGTGCTCTATTTCGCAGTCGTTTTCGGAGCGGGATTCATCTTTGGCCCCATCCGCATTCTGTGGATCGCCCCGCGACTCGGCTCAAGAATGGCCGAACTCTTGGAAATGCCCATCATGCTCGCGAT
>QHYJ01000133.1 GCA_003223255.1 Acidobacteriota bacterium
TGATTCCTGTATTGATCGTGTACTTCGTCGAAAGATCGTTCGGCAAAATCTGAAGCGTATAATGCGTAAAACCTCCCCGCAATTCGTTAGCCCAAGTTGAGCTGGGGGTCCACGCCCAGTGCGCAGCCAGTGCCTGCGCTCGGGAATGGACTCTGGTGCGGAACTGTGGCAGGAGCTCGTTGAAATCCATGCCGATTATGGTGTCATTGCCAAAGAAATACGATCCGCTGAGCGCATTGTGGTCGCCAATGTGGTAGTCCACTTTGCCAAGGGCGTTTTTTGAACTGTTCACATTGGGGTAGTTGAGCGATACCAACGATCCCTGTGAAGCGTTGGGGGTATAAAAACCCAGCAAATAGTTTGAGAGCGGATTGACAACGAAGTTAGGTCGGCGGTGGCATCCGCGATGCTGATCTTGCAGTCCCCTGTCGCAAGTACGGCGCAACCGTTACCACCGCCGCCTGCAACCGAAGCGGCTGTCGGGACATGTCCGGGAAGCGCATTGCCCACGGTGTACATCTGTCCCTCAAAGGCGCCGAAATAGAAGAGCTTGTCAGGAATGATCCTCCCTCCAAAGCTACCTCCATACTGCTCCAACTCGACGGGAGTCTTGGGAGTGCCCGCCGGATTGAAGTAGTTGCGTGCGTCAAAGGAATCTTTGCGACCGAAGCCGTATGCCGTACCGTGTACCTGGTTTGTGCCCGATTTGAGGCCCACGCTGGTGATGGCTCCTGGTTTCCAACCGAATTCCGCTTTCGGATTGACCTGCGTGTTGAATTCCTGGATGGCATCAATGGGCAGGAGCGTGGCCGCATCGCCAAGGACCGCCGCGGCGTTGGTGACGCTCAAGCCCATAAAGGATTCGTCGTTGGTAACGCCATCAACGATGTAGCTCGTGTCTTCCGGGCGAATACCATTGGTGGTTTGGGTCCAGGGCCCCCCGCCGGGATAGATCGAGGTTCCGGGACGCAGCGAAATTAAGTTTTGATAGTTGCGGCCATTGAGCGGGAGGTCGTTGATGATTTCGTTGCTGATGGTGCCGCCCAAAGTGGTCGACGTGGTATCCACCATGGGAACTTCTTCGGTGATGGTAATCGTTTCGGTCGTCGAGCCGGGCTGTAGTACCGCATCAACGCGCACATCTTTGCCAACCTCGAGCAGAATGTTCTTACGCTCAAAGTTTTTGAATCCTTTGTATTCGGCGCGAACTGTGTAAGTTCCGGGCAGAAGATTGATCGCGACGTAGGCGCCGTCAGAATCGGTAGTCAGAGTCTCCGAGACACCTCGGGCCACGTCCGTAATCGTCACCCTGGCGTTGGCAACGAAACCGCCGGATTGGTCAGTAACCACCCCCAGGATGCGGCCGGTACTCCCCTGAGGATAAGCACGCCCGTTCGCCAAAAGGATGGCGAAGAGCCCGGCCCAGCCTAGAGCGAGGTTGGCAAACCCCCGGTTTCCAAACAGAGTATTCCGGTGACTCTTGGACGCCATGAGGACCTCCCCCCCACGAAGCGAAAATAGGTATAGACGCTGTACCACCATACGAGAACAATTGTCAAGCGAATGATTGATTTTATGGAGGAAAAAGAGTGATGCGGGGCTTGGCAAGCGGAGATTGGTCCAATGGTCGGACCAATTAGCGTGTCAATCTTGCACCGTGTAAATCCAGATTTCCGCGGCACGATCGGCGCGTGCCGGTACCGCCAGGAAGAACCGCTCGAAGCCCTTTTTGCCCTTTCCGAAATAGCCGGCAGTTCGGGCTCCTAGCGTCGAGGGCACTTTGGCGAGGAGCCGATAATGCTCCGCATCGGCTTGCCCAAAAACGCTGATGAATCCCTCTCCGCCCGGCACGTAGATGCGCTTCCGGCCAGCGTCGTAATACGTATCGTCGGCATCCTGCACACAGGGAAGGGCGGCGATCATTTGACCGGTATTGGTGTCGAAAACCGCCAAGCGCGGTGGTTCATGCGTGGCCACGAACAGCCGATGATCCACCTCGTCTAAGGCCATAGGAAAATTGTGCTCCAGAGTTAAGGGCCAGCGCGTGATGGCGCGAGTCTGGCGGTTGATCACGGCGATTTGTTTCAAGTCCGGCAGATTCACGTAAATGTTGGAGCCGGAAGTTTCCAATTGAAAAGACTCGGGATGCGCACCGAGTTTGTATTCCTCGGTCACTCTTTCATTGGTTGTGGCATCGACGGCGCCGATCGCGCCGGTTTCGTCTTCGCCGTAGCCGACATAGACGCGCTGATGGGCCGCGTCGTAGCGCAGATTGTCGACGTCCCCGTGAAAGTCGATGGTTTTGATGAGGTTGAAGGTAGCACCTTCGTAGATAAAGAGCTGGCCCTTGCTGCTGGCGGCGAAAAGCTTCTTCGATTCCGGCGCGTAGACGACGCCCTGGGGATGCGGGATCCCCGTAATGCTATGGCTGCGCACGCGGGCGCTGATGTCGATGATTTCCACGCTGTTGTTCCCCAGCGCAGCGACGATCAATTGATTTTTCCCGTCGAAGCCAAAATGGTCGAAGCGTCCCTGGACGCCTGTCATCGGAATCGCTTCGGTCAGTACCAATGGACGAGATGCGTCGGCCGCAGAAGATTCTTGGGCGCTAAGCTTCGGTGGGAGGGCAACCAGAAGCACGCAGGCTAGGCGAATTTGCCGTCTATATTTCATCTGCCTCTCGCAATTCCACAGCAGGTCCTCGGAAAAGATCAGCGCCATCGCGCGGCCACTATACAGCAATGCGCTTGACGGCTCCAAGCCGCAGTGATAGAAGCGCCATGCCTGCTGACGGCGATACACGGCGCGTTTTAATCCTGCGAGTAGCCAAAGGAGGTTGCCATGAAACGCCATCGCATTTCAGTCCCTCTGATCACCAGCGCGTCCGTAGCAGCGATTTTGGCCATACCGGGAGTCGTGAAAACAGTTCGCGCGCAGCTTAGCACCGGAAAGCCTCCGGCGGAGTCCATTCCTCCTCATGGCTATGTGATCAAGAGCAAACCGCTCAATGGGACGGACACGCCTGCCGATTACACTTTTGTTTTGACGCGCGACGAGATCTACGTGCCGATCATTGTCCGCAAGCCGAAAGGTGACGGTCCCTTCCCTGCGATCACTATGGGTTGGGGCGAAGGCCGCGAAGGAATGAAGAAGGTGGAGCGCCTGGCGGAAAGCCTTTCGCAAATGCAGGACCGCATGCTCGCGCGCGGCTATGTGGTGGCGACGGTAAATTACCGGAACGAAATTCCCTACGCCTACGAACAGGCGAAGCCCCCGCAAAATCTTCCGGACAGCATCAGCGGAGAACGGCGCATGTTGAAGTCCGGGCCAACACTCGATCACGAAGACCTCATCGCCGTCATTCGTTATCTGCAATCCCTACGCTACGTGGACAAGAATGGCGTGGGTGCCATGGGCGTGAGCCACAGCGGCGAGATGATTATGAAAGCATCGAGCGAGTACACGTTCGGCGCGGGAGTGTGCATCGAGCCCGCCAATCATGAATTTCTGACCGTAGATACGGGCCCCAGTGCACCGCGTAAAGGAACGGAAATTCAATACAACGACGTTGAAGTGGTTCGCAAAAACGCGAACAAGGTGGAAGGAATGGAGCGCATCGGACGCATTAACACACCGATTCTGATCTTCGGCCGCGACAAGGATCACCTGCAGGGCATCTTCAAGCTGACTTATGAATGGATGAAAGAAGCGGGTAAAGACGTGCAATGGGCGAGCTTCGACCATCCGACCCACGGCTACGTGTTCATTATGAACCAGCCCGACGGCTCCTACAAACCCGACGAAATCCAGCAAAAGACGTTTGAGATTTTCATGGCTTATTTTGACAAGCACGTAAAACACGCGCACTAATACGCAGAGAAAAAAACGGACGATCTTTTTTACCTCTGCTTCTCTTCTCGCGTTTACAACCATATCGTAATACGATACATCTTATTCAGCAGGTGAATCTGCCGCAGGAGGGCAGCCACTTGCAGGCACGGAGGATTTTTGAAGTCTGGGCCCGACAAAGGGGAACTCCAAATGCGTAGAAGTCATTACGGCCCCTTAGAATGCAGTTTAGCTGCTCCTCCACCTGGAGCTACTGCAAAATTTCGGCGGTGGAATCTGCTACTGATTGCGTTCCTCGCCTTTCTCGTTCTTGGCGTATTCGTTGTTGCGGAAGCGCCAACCACGGGAAGCCGTTCTTCGAGTTCGGCCAATGCCGCGTTAAAAGAAAGCGGTAGCCCCGCAGCCCTGCAACACTCCAAATCGATCAAGGGAACCCAACCCGTGGTCCGCAGTCGCGGCGGATCCGGCTATCTCAATAAAGACTTGAAGAGCGCTCACCACAGCAGCTGAGCTCACACGTGCAGTGGGAGCCTTCCAAAGCTTTGTCCTGCACAACTACACCGTGACCGTTTCCTTTACCCACTTTGCGACAGGACAGCGCCTAGAATTGCCCCTTACGCGCCGCTCGCGTTAGGAAGATGCGAGAAGCGAGGCACAAGTCTCATCCCAGGTCATCTACTAATGTAGTATCTTTCTTACCTGAGTACTAAAAGTTTGCTGACTGCTCGTAATCCAAGGTCAAGTACTAGACGATACTTTTCAATTACCATCGACGATTAGTTAGCAGCGGCTAGGCACAGAGCGCCACGATTCCATCACTCGTTCGATGACATCGCGAACAGCGTCCCGGGCATCGATTCGGTTCCACCCACGCGCGAGGAGCTGGTCGTAGCGTGTGTGATGGTGACGAATCGCTGCGACAACGGCGGCGGTGAGGGCTTCCGCTTCGAGCGCCCTAGCTGCAAACGTGCGCCCAACGCGACCGCTGCCCCGCACCGCGGCGTGAGCGGCGATCGCTTGTGCCTCTTGCAAGGGGCAGCGTGGGAACAGCTTTAGAATCGCTCCCGTCATGCGTGTCACAAGATCACGATCTTGTTCCGCGCGGCGCTGATCGCCTCGACCACGCCGCGTTGCGCGCTGTTGGGCATCGGCGCGGCATTCTTCTTCTGCGCGCTCAAGCGCAGATACCTCAACCAAGATACCCTGGCGTTCGTAACGGCCACGGGACCTGCTAAAACCAACAACCACAGCCGAAAGACCGCTGTACTTCTTCGCGCGGCGCGTAAGAGCAGCATCACCCCTGGGGAGGTACTCCAGATGATTCCACCCAGCCCAGAGGGAAAAAGAAGGGCGCTGTTCTGTAACGTTATATACGGGACATACCACTAGGTCTTTGGACCTTGGTGCGTATTCGCCCTCGCTCTGGTGTGCCTCCATAGCTCGACTCCTCGGCCGTCAGCATGCCCAGCGATCGTTAGGCCAAGATCGGCGTGGGTCCAAGCACCAGTCCGCGCAAGTGGGAAACACGGCCTGCAAGTCTCGAAAGGAATTCCCACGCTTCAATCTTCAATGCACACAAACTTCCGGCATTTCTTCCAAGACTCTTCCCTAGCCCGTCAGTCGGCGAAGCTTACGGTATGCCGCCCACTCCTTTTCCAGCGCGCGAGTTTTATCCTTAGATATATGAGTATAGAGTGTCGTGCTTGTGCTGGATCACGCGTCAGTCTCAGCAACACAGGAGGACGATATGCAGATGAACCGTGGAGTGTCTCTCATGACGAATTTTGTTCTTGCTCTGTGCCTCGCGGGCACTGCCACACAGAAGCAAGAGGTTGGAGGCGAGCCAGAGATTTCTACCGCAAAACTCGTCAACACCATACGCTTCTTAGGCGCAACAGAGGTGACTTATAGAGGCTCAAACGGTCGTTTCGCTAGTCAAGAGGAGCTGCTTGCCTTTTTTCGGCAAAAGGATT
The DNA here is from genome assembly GCA_003223255.1 of Acidobacteriota bacterium. Taxonomy (GTDB): domain Bacteria; phylum Acidobacteriota; class Terriglobia; order Acidiferrales; family UBA7541; genus Acidiferrum. The sequence continues at coordinate 5,823 of QHYJ01000133.1, forward strand.
TGCTGGGCAAATCTCCCCTCGACCTCGAAAATCCTGCACCATATCAAGTTCAAATCACCACCGATCCCGACGGAACTCGCCACCAAATTACCATTAAGCGTCCTTCGGACCGAAACGATAATCAACATGGTGCCGCACAGCCGCCCTTAGCGACGACGGTGGGGTTATCTTTCTGGGCCAGCCAATTAGTTGCCCCGCCGCACCTCAATGACTTACCAGTGTCGCACCGCTTCTTTGTCAGGAGATTTGACTCCGCAATCCGATCGTCGATCAACCTGATTTCAATTGCCAACGACGTGTTCGAAGGATTCGTTTCGAATTTTTTGAACAGTAGATTCCGTCTGGTCTTCAACTGTGAAATCGTTTCTTCATCGGCTCCTAAGTCCCTCATGCCACCACAAGTCCTCCAATTCAGTAAATCAACTCATGCTTCCCGGAGTGTCTTTGAAATTCTGTGCTGCTCGTCACTTGTTTCCTTGTCTTGCGTCCCGTTCACATACTTGTCGACATTTGCTCAGGCGGACGCGGCGAAAGGCGACGCGGCGATTTTCGCAAACAAGCCCGCCTGCATTCCCAGCGTAGGTCACCGCTACCTCCTGAGAATCGGGCAAATCGACGAAATTGGCGTCAGGCTTTCACCCTATCTGGGTAGGATGGCGGAACCCTCAAGAGAGTCAGTCCCTGGCCAAGCGGCCTAACCTCCGAAGTTGCCTCTGGACGGGAACCTCTCCGATTTCCCGACTGACCAGATGGACCTAAAGTTTGCGTTCTATAAATTCCTGCAGAAACCTACTTACCGAGTCAAAATCACAGCCCCATGCTTTTGCGGGTGTCGTAAAGCGACATGCCCGACTCTATAGAGCAATGTCTAGCTCGACCGAACCGCTGGACTTTAGCTCCCGCAGTGAAAATAGGAGCTATATGTAAACATAAAGTAAATCTCTGTTCCGAGCACCCCACCGCACTTCGCAGGTTTCGTTGCAGCTCCAGATGCGGACTCGACGATAGGGGTTCTGCGGTAGGCTGGCGTGGTGAGAAGCTCAGTGGACGCGACCAATCCAGGTCGCGGTTGATCAAGTACTTCTGCTGCGGGCGAGTGACTGCACGGATCGCGCAGAACGGATTGAACAGGCTTTCACGGCTTGCGGTCACGCTCGTCAATTAACGTTAGTCTCCGTAAGTGGCTGATTCTTTGTGGACCCTTAGGGACTGTGAGCGATTCTGAAGACACATGTTTTTCGATGATTTCGCAGCATTCACTCCGACCGTGCGAATTCACTTACGACCTTTTGCCCGTCCGTTGACCGTGACGCACGAGGGGCCTGAACAGTCATCGTTCGGGCACGACAAATCCTGCAGCGTAGTCGCCAGAGGGTCCTTAATCTGAACAATGACATTATCGAATAGGTTCGCCTCGAATTTATTTTCGATTGATCCCGTCACCTTGAGGATGTCCACGGGCGCGTCTGAGAGCCTATTGTGAATAATATTGTTCTCGTCGCCTTGCACAAAGATCAAGGCTCACTCGGATGCCCTCAAACACTGCGGAATTGGAAACCTGATTTCCAGCAATGGTCTCATTATTCCGTCCGCGAAGATTCCTACCTGGGAGATTGAGACCCTGTTGTCGCGGACCTCGACCCCATCGCTCTCCGCAACGAGTATAGCAGTGCCTAGCTTTCCCTCTGCTTCTCTTCGCCGAACATCACCTTGGATTGGAAAGGACCTCAATCACTCATTTTCAGTAGATGATTTTCAGCGAGAATTGAATCTGCCGCGACGTACCTGCGGTCTTGCTGATGATCCCAAACCCGCTGCCACTCACAATGTTGGAAGGCAATCCAAAATTCACGATATTGAAGATGTTGAAGAACTCCGCGCGAAACTCGATGGTTCCCAACTCCGCGTTGCCGCGGTGTCCAAAAGGAGTGTCCTTGATAATGGCCATGTCGAAGTCGTGATACCCCGGACCGCGAAACGTATTGCGCCCCAGCGTGCCGAACCTCCCCTGATGCGGCCCCGTCCCACCCGGAACATTGATGGCAATGTAGAAGAACGACCGGTTCCCGTCCGCGCCCAGCCCGAAATAGTCATTGCGCACGGCACGGCTCGTCGAGAGATGAGGCATCGCGACCAGATCCGGCCGATCCCCTCCGCCCAACCCCGTGCCTGTCTGCTGCACTCCCGAATAAATCGTGAATGGCGATCCTGTCGTCAGCGTCGTGATATTCAGGAACTGCCATCCCCTCGTGAACGTGCGCCCCAGCGGACGAAGAAATCCCGCGCGATCGAGCGGAAGCAACTGAATAACGCTGACCGCAAGTACGTGCGTAACATCAAACGTCGACGGCGCTTTGTCCGCCGACGGATCCCACGGATTCTGTGGCGCAGTTTGCAGAACGGTCCCCGAAGTTCCCATCAGCCCGGCCAGCACCGCACTCGTGTCGTCCAGCGATTTGGAATAGGTGTAGCTGGCCTGCAGACCAAGTCCGAGCCGCGCCGAAGTCTTCGTCACACTGGTCTGTAGCGCGTGATAAGAAGAGTGCGACTCGCTGGTCATGATGGTCTCAGGCCCGAGCCCGCTGATTGCATGGCATTGCGTATCGAACTGGGTAAAAGGAGCAAAACCCTGACAGGCGCCGCCATAACCGTTCGGGTTATAGAATCGCGCCAAGTGAATTCCCGCTGTTCCTACGTACGATGCGCTCGCCTAAAAGTCGCCGAAATCATGATCAACGCCGGCAGTCCAGCTCCCGATGTATCCGTTCCCGAAATTCTTCGCGATCCCGGTAACAGACAGCAACTGCACATTCCCCGGCGCGAGTGCATTCAATTCGTTCTGAAAACGCACGTAATCGAATTCCGTATTCGCAGGAACGTCTTCGGAACGCCCCGTCGCAAAAATCGGCTGCCCTTGTACGTTGTAAGCCGTCGGCAGATTTAGCGGAACGAATGTGTTCTTGAAGGCAATCGGTTCGCCCGGATGAGCAAAAATCGAAGGCGCAGAGACATAAGGAATACCCGCTGTCAGTGAATTGTCCTGCCACAAATTCGGAATAAGCGTCGTAATCGCTCCCCCCGCGTGCAAGACGGTGTGTTTTTCCTCCGCATAATCAACCGCCAGCCGCGGTCCAAATCCCTTCCAGTCCTGGTCGTAAGGCGGTTGCGGATTGATCAGAATCTTCTGGATCGCATTGCGATTCCAATACCCCGTTGGATTGCTGTTCGCGTCGAAAAAGACGGGAAGCGAAGTACGTTTCGTCGCCTCGTAGATGCGGCTGTTCACCTCGTAGCGCAAGCCATAACTCACCGTCAGCTTCGGCGTCGCTTTCCACACGTCTTGAAAATAGAAGTTGTAAGCTTCGCGCCGCACTCCTGCCTCATTGAACTTGCCTCCTACTGGAGTAATGTCAGCGGGGACCATGATGTTGTACGAATACGGCGTTCCCGTCAGCAGCCCCGTTAGCGCATCCGGTAACGGGTCGCCGGCGTGTATGTCGTGTGTGCCGCTGGCGGAGGTTATGTTCACAGGGGAAAACGCCGTGCCGCCCCCAAATTCATACAGTCCATTCGGATTCACACCGAAGATCGTCGAATCGCGATTCACGCGAATCTCCGTGCCCCATTTGAAGACCTGCGCTCCGTGCGACCACGAGAAGTCCTGCTTCAACTGATACAGATTGCTGTACGACCCGAAAATCGATCCAGCAGGCTGGTTATAGGGCTGATACAGCCCGTCAGCAAAAGTGATTCCTGGCTGCGTATGATTGCCCGGGGAAAAAAAAGGCGTGCTTCGTATATAGCTCACCGACGTATCTGATGCCATGCGCGCCGAAATCGTTCGCGTGTAGTGCGCACCAAAGTTGCGCTGGTGATCGAAGAACAGCACTCCGAACGTCGGATTGATCACCGTCTGGTCGGGATTCGTCAGCGGTCCGCTCACTTGGTTCAGGCTGAACCGCGTCGTCAGCGACGCTTTGTCCGAGATCCGGTGATCGACACGGATGGAGAACTGATCGGTCCGCGTCACCACCTTCGAAGACGCCGCGTATGTCCGCTCGCCGAATGGTCCGTTCGGTTCATTCGGCATGGGATATCCATTCAAAACACCGGCAGCCTCCGCGCTGACGGGAACGGCTAATGTATCTCCCGGAAACGTCGTCGTATCGATTCCCTGCCGTTCTGCCTCAGTCGGAACCGGGAGGACCTGTGTCGTTCCAAGCACCTGGCGAAATCCCTGGTACTCGCCGAAATAAAATGTCCGGTCTTTTCCGTTGTAGATCCCAGGCAGCACGACCGATCCGCCATTAGTGAATCCAAACTCGTTTCGAATAAAAGGAGGAATGCGATGCCGGCCTGTCGGATCTCGATAGTCGAAATAGTTCCGCGCATCGAGCGAAGCGTTACGCAGGAACTCGAACATGCTGCCGTGGATTTGAGTCACGCCAAATTTCGTGATCACGTTCGTGTAACTCGCAGCGCCGTGTCCGATCTCGGCTGCCATCACGCCAGAGTTCGATTGCACTTCCTGAATCGCATCCACGTTGAAGTTGGAAAACGTCGCCCCACCCATCTCCGGATCAGTCGTATCGAAACCATCGGTCGCAAACACGGTCGTCACGCCGCGCTGTCCATTGACCGCAAATTGCTGCGTGAAATTCGCCGCGCCATTCGCATCCGTCATCGTCCCAGCCGCGAGCAAAAGCAATTTGCTGAAATCTCTGGCATTCAGCGGCAGACTGGAAACCTCCGAACTCGACAGCTGCTCGCCTCCGCTGGCCTGCAAACGCATCTCTGCGACCTGCGCGGAAGTCTTGAACAACACTTCTCCGGAAGCCACAATCTGCAGCAATACGTCCAGCCCAGCATCCTTGATGACGAGCGGAACGGCTGCCTTCCACTCTTTTTCTGCAGACCTGACCGTGACCTCGTACGAACCAGCCTCCATGCGCTGGATCACAAACTTGCCATCCGACAAAGTGCTGACCGCATACTCTGGACCGCCGCGCTTTCCGTGCACCTTCACGACGGCGCCCGCCACTGGTCTTCCCGTGTCATCGATCACGGCTCCATTCCACGAAGAGGCGGCAAATGAGGACGGAGCGACAAATAACAGCAATATATGAATGAGGGCTACTAAATCGATTTGTTGGCGGCGACACATAAGCCGGCATTATAAAGCAAGCACGCAAACTAGCAGGTCTCTCTTTTCCTTGGCATCCATCTTTCGTCTGCCTGAAGAAGGAATTACGATGTAGGACAAACCCAATAGTTCCGGCGACGATACGCTCACACTGCCGGCAGGGAGCAAGGCGAAACTTCAGCAGGAATCGTTCGATAAGTTTCGCAGCTCCTGGTAAACGTTAGCTTTAGCGGATGCGCGTTCTCGCCGATGAGTAAACGTGGGCCGGTAGTTTCTGCGCGCGTCCGGTAAAGCTGTAAACGGCATAACCTCCCAAGTGGGCACTGTGAGCCACATGTATGGAGTCGAGACCGCCACGTCTCTATTCATCTGACCGCGAGTAATTGCCAACTTGTTGATGGCCAGTTAGAAGGCCTGAGACAGACGGATGTTTCCGAATCTATTGAGGAAGTTCAGCACTTCTTGACGGGAGCGCAGGAACGCGGAACGACACGTTTTTTATTTCAAGGCTGGCCGGGGCGGGGACGCCGGCGGCGGTGGCCCAGGGGTGCACTTCGTTTTTTGACAATGCCGGCTGTGACGGCTGGGTCTGCTTGGATGAGCTTCGAGGTTTCATCGGGGAGTCTGCGGTAAATGGCAACGCCTCGGACTTCGCCGGAAGAGTCGGGTGGAGAAACCCCGGCGATGGCCAAGTTGCCTGTCGAACATTTCTTTCATGAACGCGTGGCGTTGCTTGGCGGCTTCGGCGAATACCGGCGAGGCGGGATCCCTTCTTGATGTTCAAGGCATCCATTAGTCCACGAAGATCTTCTGTCAGCGTCGCAGTGCCGTATGGAGCCTTGTCCTCGGATGAATCAACTTGCGGTAGGGACTGCCAAGGAAATGGGAGGAGACTTGGAGGGCCCTTTCGTATCTCATGGTGAGTCCCAGCCGCCAGTATTGAGGGGAAGGGTACTTCCAGCCTGCGCTTAATGGCAAATCTAACGGCGCCCAATGATAAGGCGAAGCGGAAGAATTAGCTGGACAAATTGAGGGGATTGGGTTTAGCGTAGCTTGGATGATTAGGTTCAAGCCGCGGTCGCCACAAGAAAGGCGTTGGCTGAAGGTGCTTGGCACTCTGAATGAGTTTCAGGCGCGGTTGTTTCTCGCGAGTCTGGCATTGGATCAGGGGCGAGGGGGAATCAGCCGAATGTCTGAGTTTCTCGTTAATGGCGAGATTGCCTACGACGATTTTAAGTTGGTTGTCGCCAGCATGTAGGTATTGAGTTACATCTACTTGATAGGGTGGGAGCCACACCGCGCCGACTAATCTGTTGTCCACGAAGATTAGAGCCCCTTCGCGCACAGGACTATCGAGCCAAGCTTGCATGCGTGGTGTTCCAGAGCCGGTAGCATCTGCTCCGAGATCGGAAGCCACCGTGGTCACTGGAATAGGTGTGCCAGGGCCAAAATCGAGATAGAGATTTATGTCAGGCTTGAGCAGAGCCACTGGCACCTTCAGCTCTTTCTCATAGACAGCGGTCCCTGAGTAGTACTTGGTGTCAGCATCGTCAGTCCAAGAGTGCAGCGTTTTCATTTTAACGGTGCGGCCCAAGCCAGAAAATGTCACGGACCAATTCGATGCTAGATCGAGTGCTGATAGCGGAGCGTTGGGCTTAGCCGCGGAAATCTGTGTTCGCTTGCTGACCAGCCCTTGGTGGTAAAAGACGAGAATGCAAGACTGATACGGCTCGAAGGAGAGCTGTACCGCAGAAGCCGCACTCAGAGTTCGTGTCGCACCGGAAACCGGATCCCAGAGTTCGGCTTGATCCGCGGAAACGCGAAAGGCCCCCTGCGTACGGACCCTCTGATTTGCGGTGTTAGCCAGAAAATAGATATCGGCGAATGGCAGCTTGCGATGAACGAAGCCAATGTCCGGAGCAGGCGGCGATAGCGAAACGTCTTGTTTCATCACTCGCGCGAGCGTTTGGCCAAGATCAGCTTCGTCCGCGAGGAAATGACCGGGCGCGCCCGGCTCTCGGAAGAGTTCTTGGGAGATCTGCAGGACTAGTGAGGAGTCACTCTCAGATTGCTTCAGCCCGGGAGCGCGCAGAGGCAAGTTGCCGATTGCAATGACTGCGCCGCCATTTCGGGCATACCCTTCGATTTTGCGATACGTGGTCAGCGGCAGATGCTCGAGGTTAGGAAGAACGAGAACGGGATAAGGTATCCCGATCTTATCGATTGCCTCGGCATCAATGAAATCAACATTGAAGCCGGCTTCCAGAATTTGTTGGATTACTCTTTTTCCTAACAGCGCCGCTTCGACTTCATTGACGGAGATGCTGGCCCCTGGCGGAAAGGGGCCAGCCGTTGCCGATGCAGTGCCGTCGATTGTAGCGGTGAATCGCGCCCACGCATCGTCCGTGGGTAACAGCAGGGCCACATCGACGGCCGCCTTTCCCTGACGCAGCAAGTAACTTGTTCGTTGAAGGTAGCGTGCGACGTCCGGCATGACCAGCCACCATGGATTGTGCTGGTTGAAAACGGCGGCCGCATAGAATCGCCAACCCGGCTCGGCCGCCGACTCAGGAGAATACGGCCATCCGTGTCCAATCAACTGATTACTTCCTTCTAGAAAATACGAATCGGCAGCGGCTTTCATGTCCAGAGGCGTCGCGCGGAAGACGGGCGAATGCAACCACGTCCAGGTCTCCGAAGACGTGATTGGCCGACCGTAAAGATGATTAGCGGAAGCGGCCCAGCGCACGGCCGAAAAGCCCTTCCATTGCCAGCCTTCGCCCTCCGGCAGGTCAACTAGTGCATTGCTCGATAGCGTCAGCGGTGGTGTGCCGTAATTCTGGGAACGAAAGCGCGTGCCATGTTGGGAAGCCCAGTTACGAAGGGGCATGAGGTAGTTTTCGTTTGCCAGCTCAGTCAGTGTTCGGCCCCAATCGTGTCGGATTTCGCGCGTGGCCGAACCAGGTTCGCCGATCAAGGTTGGCAGGTACGGCATCAGGTCGTACCCGCGCCGCGCCTGGAACTCCTTGAGAAAGTCGCTGGTCCAGTTGGATCCGTACACTTCGAGGCTGTCGCTGAAAATGGCATAGGGCGGATGCGATCCAAAAGCTTGCATAAGACGGTCACCCACCGCATGCAGGTAGTTCTGTATGGCGGCGCGATCGTAATGATCCAGCACGAATCCTTCAGCGCCGATGGCAGGCCGCTTCACCTGCTGCCCCGTGCGGCTGGCAGTGAAAAACAGTACCGCGTGTGGCCCCTCGAAATGAGGCAGCAATATTCGTCCATCGCGAGGATCGGACAGACGTTCTACATTTTCAGTAACGATCTTGCCTTGCACCGTGCCGACCAAGAATGCTGCAATGAATTGGTCTCCACCTTCCATATCGGGCACTGTGACGGAGCCTGCTCCTTCAGGTACGGAAACTACCAAGACGCGCAGGCGCCCTGCTGCTAGCGTAACCGGGACGGTCGGTCCACCGTAAGGCCACCCGCTGCCAAGCGTTAAATCAAAGCGCAGGCCCAGCTCATGCGCTTTCTCGGAAGCAAAACGGAGCGCGTCCAGGTGCTCTTCCGAGAGAAAAGAATAGTTGCGAAATCCGGTGAGAGAGTTGTCAAGCTCAAGGGGGTACGTCGTCTGAACCTCTACGCCACCGATCCCGCCGGCTTTCATTGTGCGGAGCTCCCGTTCGAGTTCAGCTTGGGTAACAGACGGACCGAACCACCACCACCGCATCATGATTCGGCAGTCATCCGGTGGTTTCTTGAAGGATCTTCGAAGATCAGCTATGAGGTCAGCTGGGCTCTGAGCCTGCACTCGGACTTGCGAGCTCAAATTTAGAGCAATAACCAAAAAGACGAAGTGCCATCTGGGAGGTCTACGCGACATGCGTACATTCTGACCGTCGGTTCTTTGAAAGTCACTGGAAACGCGAACGGTCCAAGTTATCGCTTGCTGCAAATCCGCCCGCGTCGAAGATGTTGCGCATTCTAATCTAACAGCGTTACTTATGATGCTGGTTATCACGGTCCTCGATCTGGCAGCCACCGAGAAGAACTACCAACCTTATCTCGCGAATATTGCGTCGCGAAACGATCTGAACTATCTGTTTGAGGAAATCCCGGGCGAATTGACTGTGGGACACCTATTCATAGCTGGCGGCGATACGCCGGAAGTCAGGCGCGTGCAAACCGGGCTTCTACATGATGTGGGGAGTATTGCACGCGAAGCGTCCGCCGCGCAAGCGGCTTCGTTCTAACGCAGCAATCGGTTACGTCAAGTACTAGCCGCAACCTTTCCCTTTTTGCCGATTCGGGATTTTAAGCCATGACTATCAGGGCCAGCGTAACCCTAGGGCAACGCGATTACTTTCAGCTTCGTCCTAATATTCGAGACTATTCGAGACTCAATAATCCGTCGGCCTAATCAGTAGTCGCCGACGTTGCGGGGAATGCTCCGAAACTGACTGGGAGGTGCCTCATGATGCAGACTCTTTTCAAGGTAGTTCTCATGGGTGGACCTTCTTCTGGCGGAGGACGCAGCGAATGCCCAAAAGCCATCCGCATGCCCTCCAGCTGAAAAGGCTGTGCAGGTTTCGCAGGGGTCGTCTGTCACCGGATGCCCGTTTTCAGCGGTCGTAGAAAACGAGACCACACAGACTCTGGCTGACGGCACCCATATTCAGAATACTGTCAAAGTGCTTGTCTATCGAGATTCTTTGGGCAGGATACGGTACGAGAGCTACGCACCCACTCCCGCGGGCAAGGACGCCCCTGAATCACCGAACTTCATTCAGATACTCGATCCGGTAGCAGGATTGGGTACTTTCTTTCGCCGCAAAATGGGACTGCCACGCGTACCCGCCTAAATGACCCCGCGACGAACTCAAAAGTAAATGTCCAGCCGCGACAGTCATCCCCGCAGGATTCCACCTCCAAGCAGACCAGGCAGCAGTCAAGACCTGATCGCGTCGCCGAAACGCTAGGCCAGGGACGCAAATCATAGGAGGTGTCTCGCAATAGTAACTGGAAAGAGAGATACCGTGACGATTCCGGTAGGAGAGCAAGGTAACGATCGCCCTATCCAGGTCGCGTCTGAGTGTTGGGATTCCCGAGAAATGGGCATCCGACCTCTGGTAAAGACCTCCGATCAGCGTACCGGAGACGTGGAAAGGCGAATGACGAACTTGAACCGGATAGAGCCCGACCCCCTTTGTTCCAGGTCCCGGCGGATTACACCATCAAAGGTGAATAGCTGCCGCAACCTGGCAGGGCTTCTTACCTCAGAAACTTGTTGATAAGTCCTTTTGAATCAACAAATCTTCCCAGACCAGTTCCCGGCACTAGCCACGCGTCGAAGACGCAGTGAGGGCTAATCGGGAGTTGACTGCAAAACTGCACACTGACAGAGCCTTATCGGAAAAGCAGTCTGCCGGGAAAATCATTTCGTCCGGGTGCTCTGTCGGAAGTCGCCAACTGAAATGGTGTCCTTGCCAGCCAAGCATTTGAGTTGCTGAATGAACCGTTCCCATTGAACATGCATCATCGTATGAGGTATGAGCGATTCGCAGGCCCGTTCCTTCCGAAAACAACGGCTTCATTTCTCGTGGGGTCAGAGACTACACTCTCTATTTTCATGAAACGGGATTCTCTTGAAACCAAGGAAAATGCGACGTTGTCGGATTTCCGTCTCCGAAGGACTGGTGGTTTTTTATGCTTCGCCGGGTCCAGGGGGGAAACGGGGAGTCGTGCGGTCTAATTTGAACGTCGTTCACCGGTCTCCGGGCCGGCAGTTCTCTATTTGTTCGCTCTGTAGACTCGCTCTTCTGCTTCTCCTCAGCTCACTTGTCCTGGCCATTCCCGCTCTTCCAGCCGACGTTGGCGGCGTCGTCACCAATGCCTAGGGCGGCGAGCCGTTGGCTAAGATTCAGGTCGCGCTTCTCGGACGCAGCATAACGACAATTACCGGCCCGGACGGGAAGTTTCACCTCTCCCAGCTTCCTGCTGGGAGCTATGTCCTCCAGGTCAGCGGCGTGGGGTACCGCTCCTTCCAGATCTCTTTTCAATTGGAATCACCCGAGGAAGCAAAGGAGTTCGCCATCAGTCTCGCGCCCGAAAACTTCCGTCGCACCGAACGCGTCGAGGTGAGTGGTGATGTTTTTGAACCACAGGACTGGCCCGCCGTGGGCGACCTCACCCTGACCAGCAGCGAACTCCGCCAGACCGCTACCGTCCTGGCCGATGATCCTTTCCGTTCTCTTCAGACCCTCCCCGGCGTCTCTCCTTCCGCGAACAATGATTTTCACGCTCAATTCAGCGTGATGGGCGCTCCTTTTTCCCACGTCGGTGTGTATGTCGATGATGTCTTTGTGCCCAATGTCCTTCACACTGGGGAAACGATGTCGAGGACATCCGCCTCTTGCCCGTGGCCTATCCGGTTCGCTATGCGGACGACATCGGTGCCGCCTTGGCCATCCGCACCAGGGCCGGAAGTCAGGAGGCGCCTCATTTCCATGGTTCTGCAGGCCTCGCTTACAGCGAAATCCTTGGCGAAGGCGGTTTCGGAAGCAGTCACAAAGGAACCTGGCTTGTCGACGCGCGCAAAAGTTATATAGGCTATCTAGTGAACCTCGTAGGAGGTACGCGCTTTTCCCAGGATGGTTTTTACGATGGCGACCTCAAGCTCACTTACAATCTCACGCCCGCGCAAACCTTTAGTTTCCTTGTCACCGGTGGCCGCCTCAGCATTGATGACCCGAACCTTCCTCCAACTTCTCCTCCAACTGA
>QHYJ01000016.1:0-63120 GCA_003223255.1 Acidobacteriota bacterium
AAACCGGCGTCGCCCCAAGCTGCCGCCGCCCATGTCCATTCGAATGCGGAAAGCCTACCAGCGGCGACCGCGACATCTCGAAGTTCTTCAGCACTCCGTGGTCCACCAGCGTCACGCGCTGCGCCGGCACGCCCTCATCATCGAACTGGTAGTACCCCAACAAATCTTCCCCGCCCAGCTTCTTCATCGTCGTGTCGTCCACAATGCTCAAGAAACTCGGCAAGATTTCTTCTCCAACTTTTTTCGAAAACGTTTGTCCCTCAGTCACATCTTTTTGCCGGTGCCCCTCGGCACGGTGCCCAAAAACTTCGTGGAAAAAGACCGCGGCCGCGCGCCCGGTCAAAAGCGCCGGGCCCACGGTCGGATCGTTGATGGGTGCTTTAACCAACCCTTCCAGTTCCTTGCGCATGGTCGCTTCCGCGGCATACACGGCTTTGTCGTCAGGCGTCTCCTTCGGATCCACCCAGTCAAAGTTGTAATACCGGTCGATGTCCATCCCGTCCGGCGCTTTGCCCTGGATGAACAGCTCGAGCCGGTAGCGAATCTGCCCGTACTGCAGTTGCGTGCTCTCGCTGCTCACTTGCAGAACGTTTTGCGCCTGCGCGCTGAAGGTGACAATGGAATTGATAATCGCCGCCGATTCCCGAAACGCTTTGGTGTACGCCCGCACTTTCGCTTCCCACGGCGTGCGATCCACGCTGATGGAAACTTGCGGTCCGATGTAAACGCGCGGCTGCTCGCGGGAAAAGTCCGGCGCGTTGCTCTCGGCCGTTTCCACTTTCACTTCTTTCCCGGTCCTGATTTTGATCAGCGCCTCTTCTGCAGCGCGGTATTGTTTGTCCGTTTCAAGCCAAACGGCCCGGCGCAGCACTTCGGGGTCGTCATCCAGGGGCACGGACACGCCGGGGCTGCCGCTCTGCATTTGCCGCTCACCCACTTTGTGCGTATCGTCCAGGTTATAACTTCCCGTGCGGACCGAGACTTCCAGCCAGCGGTTGCGCGTTTCACTGCTGTTCAGTAACGCGCCATTCGAACCCGAAACATCCACTCGCTGCGTGTCCGTGATCGTATAGCCCAGGTAATACGCCGGGGGATCCTGTGCGCCCAATGTTTTCATCGAGCGCTCCATCTCGGCTTGCAGCGCCGCAAGTAGCGGAGAACGCTTCGCCGGAGCATCCGGCGGGTAAGCTTGCGCCATCGGCGCAACGAGGAGCGTCAAACCCACGCATAGACTCAGCCCAAAAAAGATGGCAGTCAAACCGCATCGATTTGTATTGATCAAGAGATACCTCATTCGCTCTTCGACAGGACCGCGAAACCTTCAGTGTACGCTAATGGCGGGGCCGCTCCAAATGCCGGAGACGCGCAAGACGCGCAACCTTGCCTTTCAACAGCATTTCTTTTGACGGCTAGTTTGCTTTTCGCGTTGCATGTCTCGCCAGGATCGCCGCCGCTTTCCAACAGGAGTAGTTGAATCCAGAGGCCCTGGCTTCTTAGAGAGTGTATGTGGGGAGTCGTCCTTAACCACAAGCCTTCGGGTTATTCGGGTTGCAGCCCGGCACGCTCCTTAGTGGGCCACCACGGGTCAATCCGATGCCCAACCCCGTTCCGACCGCACCCACGACAATTCCCAGCGTGCCCCAGATGCCGAGGTGTGCCCCGGCTCCTGCTGCCGCAGTCGCACCGGATCCTGCTCCGGCGATCGTATCGTTGCTCGAGTCCACCAGCTGCTCGAGCGTAGCCTGGTGCGGCGGCGTGGGCCCGGAATGGTCTCCGCCGCGCACGCCAGTCACCTGCCCGGCCTTTGCCATCACGCAGGCACCTCCCAGATCGCAAACCTTGACCAACCCCTCGAAAACGATCACGTTCATCGCATGGTTCGCGTATTCCACAAAAAAGTCGGTCCCGACGACGCCCGCAACCCCGGCCGGTGTGCGCACTTCAAATTTCCCATCGGGCTTGGCGATTTTCTGTGCCTGCGTCCGCAGCTTTCCGTAAGTGAGTTTCAATTCCGTCTGCTGCGCCCCGGCATCGTGCCTGACCACCTTGAGCGAAGAATCCAAGCCCTCTTTGAGCACCGAGCCGTCATCCAACGCGATGCGGACACGCGCGTTGACCTGCGTGTTTACCAGGTCCTGCCAATTCACGGCCGTTTTCGCCGCGGCAGGAATGGTCTTGCCGCTGCGGGCAATGTTTGCCGCCGGAATGAACCGCGACACTTCGCCGGCGTGCTGTCCCGCCGCTTGTGGAGCCGCCCAGCTATTGCCAGGAATGGCGATCAACCAGGAAAGCAGAACCGCCACACCAAGGGCACACGGGGATTTCTTCGTCATCTTTAGACTCTCCTCGAGAGCACACCCTGTCTATCTTTCTTCTTTGTTACGAGACCGGCGGTAAAGTGTCAATTGCTCATGCAAGACTCTTTGTCCACTCTCTATATGACCGCAAGGACACAGACCACCGCGCTCCTTTCGAAAAATGGAACAGCTTCGCCGCCATGTCGTCCGGCTGCTCGCACCCGGCCGAAAAGCCGTCCACGGTCGCGGACAGAAAACCGCAAGGCGGTTGTTTCCTAGTGCACGTCGAAGAGCGATGTGCTTGCTTGAACTTTCAGCGCGTTCAAGAAGGAAAGCATGCGAGCCTAGGCAGGCTAGGCGGCTAGGCCCCCACTCTTGTCGCTCTTGCACACCTATTTCCAGAAACGCGAGCCATCCGCCGGGGCCTCGCGGTGCTCCCCTCCGTTACCCCAACCTAGACATCGACGCAAACATGCATATCAGCGAAATGACGAAGTGAACGGACTCCTTCTCCGGGCCAGAAACGTAGAGCAGACACAGCCATCTGCCGGCTGGGCGATTCTCCACGATGAAATCCGTATATTTTTGTTCATCGACTATGCGAATTAAGTCGAGTTGACATCGCGATACGAAACGTATTGAACTGTCTAGCGGATCCGCGCTTACTTTCTGCTCATTTGATGACCCGACGCTGCAAACTTTCCCGAATCTCGAAGGGCCTGCTATTTTGCGCTTTCGTTTTTGTTTTCGCCCCGCCAGCCCTGATTCGTGCTCAGGCGCCGTCCAGCATCACCGGGACGGTCCTCGATCCCTCCGGGGCGCCGGTTGTTTCGACCAAGGTGTCAGCAAAAAACCTCGAAACGGGAGGTGTTCGGACCGTTTCCACAAACCACGCGGGACGCTATGAGATTTTGTCGCTGCCCGTGGGACGCTATGAAATCAAGGCCACCAAGCCGGGCTTCGCGGACTCCCTGCGAACCGGGATCGAGCTTTCGATCGGCCAGGAAGCCCGGATCGATTTCCTCCTGCGCCTGGGTTCGGTAAGTTCGGAAATCAGAGTCACCGGTGACGCTCCAATGGTAAGCACCGCGACCAAGGACATCTCCGGTCTTGTCGGCGAGCAACAAGTAAAGGAGCTTCCTCTCAACGGCCGCAGCTACGATCTGCTCTTGCCGCTGAATCCCGGCATCGTAAATTTCACTTCGCAAAAAACAGGCGGCACCGGCATCTCAAACTCCTCAACAGGAAATAATTTCGCTGTCTCCGGCAATCGCCCTCAGCAAAATCTCTTTCTGCTCAACGGCATCGAATTCACCGGCGCAGCCGAAAACAACATGCAACCTGGCGGCACGAGCGGCATGTTGCTGGGAGTGGAGGCCGTGCGGGAATTCAACGTGCAGCGCGATTCGTACGGCGCCGAATTTGGCAAACATCCGGGGGCGCAGGTGCTCATCGCCACGCGCTCAGGCACCAACCAGTGGCACGGCATGGCGTTCGAATTCTTGCGCAACAGCGCCTTCGACGCTCCGAACTTCTTCGACCAGGGCGTCGCTCCGCCCTTCCAGCGCAGTCAGTTTGGAGCGTCTTTAGGCGGCCCTCTTCGTAACGGCAAAACGTTTCTTTTTACCAATTACGAAGGCTTTCGCCAGCATCTGCACCAAACTTCTGTAGCTTTCGTCCCCAGTGCCGCCTCGCGCGCTGTGGCTGCCCCTGCTGTGCAACCGCTCCTCAATCTATGGCCCACTCCGGCTCCAGGCGCTCCGGATTTCAACGGCATTTCCGAAGTCTTTAGCACCCCGCTGCAGACCGTTCGCGAAGATTTTGGAACCTCGCGGATCGACCACGTTTTTTCGCCGAACGATTCTCTTGCCGCCATTTACACCGTGGATGATGGCGACGACTTCACCGCCACGCCATTCGATCCGTTCAGCGCGGATATCGTCGCCCTGCGCGAACAGGTGCTCAGCCTCGAAGAAACACACCTTTTTTCCTCCGCATGTCTCCATACCGCCCGCGTTGGCTTCTCCCGCGCCGGCTATTTTTTCACCGGCAAGCCGACTCCCGGGACTCCCGCCGCGTCCGTCCCTGCTTTTTTACTGGGCAGGCCGGTCGGTGCCGTCGTCGTCGGTGGCAGCGCCGCCTCGAATCCGCAATCCTCCATCAGCCTCGCCGGGAGCAACAACGGCAGCAATTTAAAAATCCATCGCAACCTTTACACCTTAGAGGACCGCATCACGATGACGCGCGGACGGCATCAATTCAGCTTCGGCGCGTGGTTCGAGCGGTTTCAATCCAATGAAACCATCGCTCTCAGCCAATTCGGCCAGGCCACTTTCTCCAGCCTCCAGAGCTTTTTGAACGGCAACATCTCGACCTTTCTTTTCGACCCCACACCCACCGAAATGAACTGGCGCACGCTTTTCGGCGCGTGGTACGCGGAAGACGTTTTTCGCCCCAGTCCGAAGGTCACCGTGTCCCTGGGACTTCGCGATGAATTCTCAACCGGCTGGAATGAAGCCCACGGCCGCGCCGCCAACTACACTTTCACAAATGGGGTGATCGACTACCGGCCAAGCATTGGCAACTCACTTTTCACCGTGAACAACTCGAAGTTTCTCTCGCAGCCGCGCATTGGCTTGGCTTGGAGTCCGTTCGGGCCGAAGACCATCATTCGAAGCGGCTTCGGCCTGTACAACGATTTGCAAGACGCCCTGGGCTACCGAGCCGATCAAAACGCGCCCTTCAATCCAACCTACAGCCTCGCGGGCCTTCCAGTTTCGCAATTGCCCATCGATCCCTCTGCCGCTGTCCCCGCTGGCGCGAAGCTGGTTCCCGGCGGCGTCCAGCCCGACATGAAAACTCCCGCGCTGATTTCCTGGTCCCTGCGCGTCGTGCGCGAACTTTCACCCAATACCGCTCTGACCATCGGCTACGTGGGTTCTCACGGCTACCACGAATTGATCGGCGTCGACGCCAACGAGCCTAGGCCCACGATTTGTCCTGCTTCTCCATGCCCTGCGGTCTTTCCGGCAAATTTTTCCGTACCGCTCGCTGGCACACCTGTTCCGGCTGGCACCTACCACATTCCCGCGGGAACCGCCCGCGCGAATCCCGCGCTCGGGAACACCTGGACCTGGTTCTCCCGCGGCGACAGTTCCTACCACGCTTTGCAAACAGAACTCCGCCGGCGTCTCAGCCGCGGACTAACACTTCGCGGCGTCTACACCTTTTCCAAAACGCTGGACGACGGCGACTCCCTGAACCAGACCACCTCGGGAAACGCTCCCGGCCTTGTTTCCAATCCGTTCAACTTGGCCGCCGACAAGGGTTTAGCCACGTTTCACGTGAAACATTCCGCGGTCATCCATGCCCTCTATGCCTTGCCGTTTGGCGGTGGAGAAAGATTCGCATCGGGGCTCCATGGCCTGGCAGAGCGAATGGTGGGCGGCTGGTCCGTGGCGGGCATTTTCACCGCGCAATCCGGTTTCCCCTTCACACCCCAACTCAGTTACAACCCCTCGAACAACGGCGATACTCGAAATCCCGTTAGGCCATTTCGGAATCCCAGCTTTAGCGGTCCCGTGATTCTGGGAAAACCCTCTCAATGGTTTGATCCCAGCGCCTTCCTGGCTCCGCCGCCCAACAGCGGCTTTTACGGTGACTTGGGGAGAGACACTTTCACCGGTCCTGGCCTGGCCACTTGGGATTTCTCGCTCTTGAAGGACATCGCTTTCCGGGACAGCTTCCGCCTGCAATTCCGCGCCGAACTCTTCAACCTCCTGAACCGCGCCAATTTCAACACCCCCAATCTGATTGTTTTCACCCCGTCTGGTCTATCGGGGACAGCGGGAGCCGTCAGCAGCACTTCCACCACCTCGCGGCAGGTGCAATTCGCGCTAAAGCTTCATTGGTAGGCTGGGGCTTTCAAGGGCCGAACAAATTGTCTTTTTTCTTGGAACCATCACGCGGGCGCAGGGAGAACTGGGAACTTGAGAAATTCAGGCACTACACCGTGCGCTTCTTAATTTGCGAACCGCAAACTCACTACTACGCCGTGGCTTGTGAAGGTAGCGACCGCCGCAGGCTTTTTGCCCCAGCCGGCGGGAAAGACATCTTCCAAAAGTTTGCCGAAGGCGCAAGAAATGCGAAGGCCATGATGGTTTTTCCGTTGCTCCCTGTCCGAAGTGACACCACTCGGCATTCCGCGTTTTGCTTGCTCTTCTCGTTGACGATCACAAGCGTCTGCCCCACGGACACCGGCACGTCCAGCACCGTCAGCCCTCCGTGGCCGCTCACGGAAAGAGACCGCGTGTGCACCTTGAATCTCTCGTTCCGCTCATTGATTCCTTGGACGGTCAAATCCGCGAAAACGGACACCCGTGCGGTTCGGCGGCGTTCGACGCGGCGAAAATGAAGGGTGGACATGCTCGATGGAGTCCTCTGCTTTCCACGAACTCGAGGTCTTGCTGCTCGTTCGAAGGAGAGTAGTTTCTGGCGCTTTCCAAGGAAATAGCTTGTCTGTACCAAACGGAAGTCTGCTCCCACAGTACCTTCGCATCAGCACTTTGGGTCCTTCCAAGAACCAACAACTCACTGGCTTTGCTCGCCCAAATGCATGCCTATCCCAAGCTTGGTTTCTCAAGAGAGCTTCTGCCGGTCCTCCCACAGAAACCCATCTAAACTCTCGGAACTTTCCCGGCCGCTTCTCCGTACCTTCCAGTGCAGACGGTTCCCATAACCTAACGCGCCTCGAAAGGCGCATCGAGCAAAGAAGGAGCAACGTATGGGCGGCGAATTGATTGGATTGGTGGCTGTGATTTTGGGGATGGGCATTCCCCTGGGGGCCCTTTACACATATTACCGCGTTCGCAAGCTGCGCAGCGAAGAGCGTCTTGCAGCCATTGCGCGGGGCGCGGAAATTCCCGTGGAGCCGGAGTTGAATCAGGCCGCGCGTTCCCGTCGCGCGGGCATTCTGCTGGTCAGCGGCGCCATCGGCTACATCGTGACCTTCGGGCTGATTGCCCAAATCCAGGCGGATCGCGACATTTGGACTGCCGCCGTCCTCGGCATCGTTCCTTTGGCCGTAGGCCTCGGCTATTTCGTGGACTGGAAACTGATTCACCGCGACTCCCGCGCGTAAAGATCGCAGGAGAAGCCCGAGCCCCGCAGTTAGCCGGTTTGTTCCCCAAAAATCTGCAACGCCATTATATGTATATGCATTGAAATGGATGTGAGCGAACCAGTCGCATCCCTGCCGGCCCTTTCGTGCATCTGCGCCACTCTTCGCCGAGTGTCGCGGGCCCTTACCGGAGCTCTATGAGCACGAACTGCGGCATACGGGTGACTCAGCTCACGATCTTGCTCAAGCGAGACAGTGGCAGACACAGCGGCACGCGCGGTTCGAGAAACACCTGGGGGCCTCTCAAGCATAAAATCCTGTCCGCCGAGCCGCCTGCCAGCAACGCGGCTCGCTGGCAGAGGCAAGTGAGGCGGGCAACTCCAGGGGGGCGGGCGGCGAGGCATGCGGTTTGGCTTAGCCGCCGGCCCGCTTCTAGGCCCGATCCTGCGGAGCCACGGACGCGCTTCCTTCACGGCGTTCGCTTTTGATCCACGACCAGCACTCCTGCTTCTGCATAATTGGTCGCGGGAATATCGTGAAACGACACGTGAATGTTCTCCCGTTTCGCTTTGCCGTCTTCGATTAGCACGATCGTGACTCGCTCCGCAATCTTTCGCTTTTGTTCCGCGGTACGTCCCTCCACCCAGGTAATCTGCACGTGCGGCATCTCACTCCTCCTTGGAATTTACGACTCTCCATGCGTTAGCTTGCCAGACCCCAGCATTTTATCCGCTTCTCACCCGCATTCCTTCAGCTTGCGCAGAATGACCAAGCCGGAGCAGCATTCCGTACCGCACTCTTGCTTTTGTTTTCGACTTTCAACTTTGGACTTTCAAACTTCACCCTCTTCGCACCTCTTCATCGTCCAACCTGCCAATGGACGGTCTCTCCATAAGGGCTCCGGCGGCCTGTGATAGAATGGCGGTTCCCATGCATCCGGCGATTCCCCATCTGATTGAGCTGCAGCGGGTTGACCGCCAGACGGCCCTCCTTCGCTCCGAACTGGAATCCTTCCCCAAACGCCTCCGCGAAGCGGATACGAAACGGACTGGCGCGCGCGCCGAAATTGCCACGGCCAAGGATGCACTGGCGAAGATCAACGCCGAGCGGAAAAAGTTCGAGTTCGAAGGTCAGGAATGGAAAGACCGCGCGCGCAAGTACCGCGACCAAAGCGGCGCGGTGAAGACCAACGAGGCGTACCGCGCGCTCCAGCATGAAATTGCCAACGCCGAAGCCGAGGTCGCCAAAGCCGAAGACCGCCAGCTCGAAGTGATGATGAAGGCGGAGGAGGCTGAACGCCGCGTGAAGCTTGCGGAGTCCCGGCTAAAAGAGGCAGAACAAAGCCTTGCGGCAGAGAAAAAAACGATCGAAGCGCAAACCGACGAAATCAAAAAGAAGCTTGATGCCGCCACCGGGGAGCGCGAAAAAATCATCGCGCCCGTCCCGGAAGATTTGCGCGACCTCTACGCGCGCATCGCCAAGCGCCACGGCGGCACGGCCATGGCGCTAGTCCGCGACGATCAGTGCCGCGCCTGCGGTCTGCGCGTCCTCCCGCACATCGTGCAGGAACTCCGCTCGGAAACCAGCGAAGAAGTCTACCGCTGCGAAAGTTGCGGCCTCATTCTCTACACCCTGGAGCCCATCCCCTACGCCAAACCCGCGGACGGCTCCGCGAATGCGGCTTCCCCGGCGTCCACCACTTGATGCCCAAACGTTCTCCAGCCTCCAAAGGAAAGAGCCTCTTCGGCGAAGCTCCGTCCGAACCCAAATCCGCGGCCGCACCGGCGGCGTACCGCATCAACATTGACGGCGGCTCGCGGGGCAATCCCGGCCCGGCGGCTTATGGCCTGCTCGTCCGCGACGCGAGCGGCGAAACGGTGGCCAAGCTGAAAAAATACATCGGCCGCTTCACCAACAACGTTGCCGAATACTACGGGCTCATCGCCGCGATGGACTACGCGCAGTCGCATGGCGCGCGCGCGATTCGCATCGAGAGCGACTCCGAACTTCTCGTCAAGCAGATGCGCGGGCTCTACAAGGTGAAGAGTCCCGACCTGCAACCGCTTTATGAGCGTGCGCAGAAAATGTCGAAATCGTTTGACTCGTTCCGCATCGACCACGTCTACCGCGAGCAGAATCGTGAAGCCGATGCGCTCGCCAACGAAGCGCTCGACGAAACCGAAGGAAAGCCGGCAAGTCCTGCGGCTGCGGCGAAAACCAATGCACCGGATAAAACTGGGCCGCGACGAATCCCAGCGCGTTTTCGCGGCGGCGTGCTTTATCTCCTCGAAGACGTCGGCTTGCCCGATGGCACCGTCGTCGAAGTCGCGATTTTTCCCATCACTAAAACATGAGTTGACGGGCTGCTCGTAGACTTTCTCCTGTACAGGATCAGCCCATTTTTCGAGGCCGCAATGAGCGCATTTCCGCCTCAGAACCTTCCCCCAGGGAAACTTGTAAGCATAAGGCCGTCCGCAGCGCGGACACGGCCAGAGCGCCCATCTGAAACCCGACCAAAACCACACCGCGCAGAAGCCAATAAAAGGCGACCCACGATCTTCTGGATTAGCGTGGTTATGAGCCACAGGGCGGTGAGGAAAGGTATATACGACACAAAGACTAGCCAGTACGCATTTCGCCGCTTCCGGTATTCAGTCCAGAAACTCGACGTTTTGTTCTTCAACTAGGTCCATTTACTTCAGCGCGTAAGACCGGTACAGGGTGTCGCGCTGCGCGGGAATGAAGCCGGCATCCGAGATGATGCGGCGGAGCTCGCCTTCACTGGTGCGGTTTTTCACGCCGGCGGCGAACACCACGTTTTCTTCAATCAGAATGCTGCCGACGTCGTCCGCACCGAACTGCAAGCCGACCTGGCAGACTTTTATTCCCGGGGTGAGCCAGCTCGACTGGATGTGATCAATGTTGTCGAGATACAGCCGGCTGACCGCGAGCGTTTTCAGATAATCGACAGCCGTGGTCTCCTGCACTTTTTTGCCGAGCGCGGTATTTTCCGCGGCGAACATCCACGGGATAAACGCGGTGAACCCGCCGGTATCTTCCTGAATGCGGCGAATGCGCTCGAAGTGATTGACGCGGTGGCGCAATTCTTCGCCACAGCCGAACATCATGGTGGCGGTGGTGCGCAATCCGAGCGAGTGCGCGACGCGGTGTACCTCTTCCCACTCGTCGCTGGTGCACTTGAGGCGTGCGATGCGCGCGCGCACTTCGTCATCGAGAATTTCCGCGCCGCCGCCGGGAATGGATTGCAGCCCCGCGTCCATCAGGCGCTGAATCGCTTCGCGGATGCTGATTTCAGAAACTTCCGCGATGCACAGAATTTCCGGTGCGGAAAAGCAGTGCAGATGCACTTGCGGATAACGCACTTTCAAAGAGCGCAAAAGATTTTCGTAGTAACCGATTTGCAGATCGGGATGCAAGCCACCCTGTAGCAGGATTCCCGTGCCGCCGAGCTCCAGCATCTCGTCGATTTTTTTGTAGATCTCCTCGAACGGCAGGATGTAGCCGTCTTTCGCGCCGAGCGGGCGGTAGAACGCGCAGAAGGAGCAATACTCCGTGCAAAAATTCGTGTAATTGATGTTGCGGTCGATTTGGTAGGTCACGACGCGGGGATCGTTTTTCTTCAACCGCAGTTGGTGCGCTTCCATGCCGAGGCCGACCAGATCGTCGGATTCGAGCATTTGCAGCGCTTGTTGTTTCGTGATCGCCAAGATTTGTCCTTATATTTTCCTGACAGCGGAAAGCCCATGAGCTGGTCATTCCGCGCTGCGCTCGGAATGACAACAAAAAGCAGTCTTCCGAACCTTCAAACGACCGCCTCCGAGTCGGCCCCTACCGATGGGGTCCGCACCGTCTCTGGGACGCGCTAAAGGGCGCCCCTGCAATCGCAAGGCCTGGGGGCCCTGGGGCGCAGCATGCTGCCCCCCTACAACCGCATATTCACAACTTCACGGCTTCGGACTTTGCGGCGGCCCAGTGAATTGCACTCGCTTGCGAGATGAGGCCCCGCCTGGCGGCGTGCTCGAAATACCGTTGCAAGCCGCGGCGGTTTTCCGCATCCAGCGAAAAGTCGATGTTGTTGCGCAAATACGACTCGAGCGCGCGCTGCGGCAATTCCAAATCGTGAGACGCCTCGTAGCTGATTTCGCCCAGGTGCGACAGTCCGAAATCGCGCGAAGCGAGAAAGTCCGCGGTGAGTTCCGCGGTGGCCAGTTCGTGCCGCACGGCCCAGACCGCAAGAACTGCGGGCAATCCGGTGAGCGCGCGCCACTCGGCGACCACGTCGTAAACATAAAGCAATTCGGCGCTGGTGATGTCGAGTGTGGCGGCTTGGCAGACAGTCTGGCCCGGCGCGCCGGACCAACTGTCTTTTTCGATGCCGAGCGAAACGCGCAACGCGGGATCGCCAATGATCAGCGCGGCGTCCGAGGCTTGCAGCATTTCCGGCAAGTCGGGGAGCGCTTCCGTGAATTGCGGCGAGATGCGCCACTTCTCCGCGCAGAGAATGCGCGTCAGGACCTGCGTGCTGCGGGAGCTGCTGTCGAGCGCAAAGCTTTGGGCTTGCTCGATGGGCTTCTTGGCCACGAGGAGCAAGCTGCGCACCTGATTCTTCGACGCGATGGCCATGTCCGGCAAAATCGCCAGGCCGGGTATGCGCTGGTATTCGATGGCCGGGATGATGGCCACGTCCGCGCGGCCGGCGCGCAAATCTTCCGCGCACTGCGACGGCACGGTGAAAGACAGATCGTGCTTCCCCTGAAGCGGCCCGTTGGTAAAGCCCCAGACGAGCGGCGCGGTGTTGAGGTATTGCACGATGGAGATGCGCAGTTTCGTCACGATGCGAGTGTCCTTGCGACGGGGTCAGTATAACAGAGGCGATTTTGGGGTGTGTGAAACGGCTGGAATTTAGACGGATTCGGCGGCGATGAAGACGATGAAAGTCATGACCGGTAATCGGTGGCCGGAGACCTGTGGAAGACAACGGAAAAAGATGACGCAGAGACTCGCGGAGGTGGGGCAGGAGAAATCGTGCGAACGGGGAAGAGGCTACGACGGAGTAGGCCAGGTAGCGTGGCTGCCGGTTAGCGGTTTGGGGGCATCTGGTGTACAACGATTCGGCACGAACGGGAGCGGGAACATGTCGAAGAAGATTTTTGGAGTTTTGCGGGCCTTGGCGGTGAGCGGCATCGTTTGCGGGGCGCAGGCCGCGAGCGGCAACACAGGGGGGAGCCGGGCTAGCGTGGCTAGCGGGGCTGCGCGTACGAGCACGCAGAAGAGCGCAGAAAGGAACCGGTCTGAAGACCGGTCACTACAACCGAGGGCGGCGGAGACGGGCGCTGCCGGCGCGCCCACGATTGGGGAGAGAAGCCAAGCACCGACGGCCGCGGAAAAAGGCGGGCAGGTGCCGACGATTGCGGAGAAAACGGCGGGGATGCAAACGCTGCCCGGATACTTCAACCTGTATTGGGACGCGAGGCAGGGGAAGCTGTGGCTGGAAATTGACAAGTGGGGCACGGAGTTTCTGTACCAGAGCGGGCTGCCAGCGGGAATTGGGTCGAATGACATTGGCCTCGACCGCGGGCAATTGGGCGCAACGCGCATCGTGCGGTTTGACCGCAGCGGGCCGAAGGTGCCGCTGATCCAGGAAAACCTGGAATATCGCGCGGTGAGCAATGATCCCGATGAGCGGCGCGCGGTGCACGATTCGTTTGCAGAGTCGGCGCTGTGGGGATTACGGTGGCGGCGGAAGAAAAGGACCGTGCGCTGGTGGACGCGACGGAGTTTTTCCTGCGCGATGCGCATCACGTTCCCGAAGCTTTGCGACGCACAAAGCAAGGCGCGTACCGGCTGGACGGCTCGCGCAGCGCGATTTACCTGCCAGAAACAAAGAATTTCCCGCTGAATACGGAAGTGGAAGCAACGCTCACCTTCACGGGAGACGAGCCGGGACCGTGGGTGCGCCAGGTGACGCCTTCGCCGGAGGCCATCACCTTGCGCGAGCATCATTCGTTTGTGCAACTGCCGCCGCCGGGCTACAAGCCGCGGGCGTACGATCCGCGCGCGAGCTTCTTCGGCATCCAGTACATGGACTACGCGACGCCGATCAGCGAGCCGATTGTGAAGAGGTTTATGGCGCGGCACCGGCTGGAGAAAAAAGATCCCATGGCGGCGATGAGCGACCCGGTGCAGCCCCTCGTGTATTACCTGGACCGCGGCGCGCCGGAGCCGATTCGCTCGGCGCTGCTGGAGGGGGCGCGCTGGTGGAACCAGGCGTTTGAGGCCACGGGCTACAAAGATGCGTTTCGCGTGGAGCTGTTGCCGGAAGGCGCGGACATGATGGACCTGCGCTACAACGTGATCCAGTGGGTGCATCGCGCGACGCGCGGATGGTCGTATGGCGCGGGAGTAATCGATCCGCGCACGGGAGAAATCATCAAGGGGCACGTGACGCTGGGTTCGCTGCGCGTGCGGCAGGACTATGTGGTTGCGGAAGCGCTGCTGGCGCCGTATGAAAAGGGCAAGCCGCTCTCGCCGAAGATGCAACAGATGGCGCTGGCCCGGTTGCGGCAATTGGCGGCGCATGAAGTGGGCCACACGCTGGGGCTCGAGCACAACTACACCGCGAGCACGGTGCATCGCTCTTCGGTGATGGATTATCCGCCGCCGTATGTGAAGCTGGGTGCGGACGGCGTACCGGATTTGTCGGACGCCTACGCCACGGGGATCGGCGAATGGGACAAAGTGTCGATCAGCTACGGCTATCAGGATTTTCCGCCGGGCGCGGACCAGCACGCGGCGCTCGACAAAATTTTGCATGACGCGTTCGCGCGCGGATTGCGCTTTTTGACGGATCAGGACGCGCGGCCCGCGGGTTCTTCGAGCAGCCTGGCGCATTTGTGGGATTCCGACCCGAACGCGGTGGATGAATTGGGGCGGCTGATGCAAGTGCGTGCTGCCGCGCTGAAGCGCTTCGGCGAGAACAACATTCGCGAAGGCGCGCCGCTGGCCACGCTGGAGGACGTGCTGGTGCCGCTGTACATGCTGCATCGGTATCAGGTAGAAGCCGCAAGCAAGGTGGTGGGAGGGATGGACTACACGTTTGCGCTGCGCGGCGATGGGGAAACGCCGACGCAAATCGTCTCGCCGGCCGAGCAGCGGCGCGCGCTAAGCGCGGTGCTGGCCACGCTGAAACCGGACGCGCTGGCGCTGCCGGAGTCGCTGCTGCTGATGATTTCCCCTCGTCCGCCGGAGTACGAGCGCGGGCGGGAACATTTCAAGATTCGCACCAGCCCGGCGTTTGATGCGTTGGCTCCGGCGGAGGCTGCGGCGCAACACACGCTGCAATTTTTGTTTAACGCGGAGCGCGCGGCGCGGCTGGTGGAATTTCATGCGCGCGATAGGGAGAATCCGGGACTGCCGGAAGTGCTGGATGCCATTTTGACAGCGACGTGGAAGGCGCCGCATGGCGAAGGCTACAACGCGCAAATCGCCAATGTGGTGGATGACGTCGCGTTGTACGACCTGATGGCACTGGCCGCGAACGACCATGCGGGCGATGAAGCGCGCGCGATTGCCAGCCAAAAGTTAGAGGACCTGCGCGGTTGGCTAAACGTCTCCCTGGGCGGGGGACCCGGCGTGCCCGACAAGGCTCATGGGGCATTCGCCTTGCGGCAAATCGAGCAGTTTGAGAAAGATCCGAAGAAAATCGACCTGACGCCGCCGGCCGAGCCTCCGGATGGGCCGCCGATCGGTGCGGACGAGGATGGGGATTGGCAAGACTGAATTTTGTCTGGAGCGGGGAATGCCATTCCGGAAATCCAGCCAGGATTCCTCGCTCCGCTCGGAATGACACGGCGGGCAAGACGGCGGCCAAACCGCAGTAGTGCGGCGAGCTTAACGTGACAAACGGGCGGATCGGTCGTCTATAGCTGCATGGAGGAGTTATGCGTGCACCCATCGACTTTCGCTTGATCTTCGGCTCAATCTTGATCGCTATTGGCCTTTCGGCCGCGCCAGCAGCACCTCGTCATCACTCCGTGAGCGAGCACGAGGACCACAGGCATCATTCCGTAAACATGTCGGGCGGGCATCGACAGCCGGCGAACGATTGCTCCGACCTTCGCATCCGGTTTGATGATCAGGACGCGGTGGTGCGCTCGGAAACGCGCACGCTCAGCAAAGCGGAAGCGCCCGTGTTGAAGGTGCATCCGCACGCCAACGGCGGCACGCAGGTGGTGGGCTGGGACCAAAACAACTATTCGGTGACAGCGTGCAAGGCCGTGGCGGCGGGAGGCGACACCGGGCGGGTGCTTTCGCGGATCACCATGACGATCGAGAACGGCACGGTGTCGACGCACGGTCCCTCGGGCGATGAAGAGGATTGGACCGTTTACTTGCTGATTCGCACGCCGAAATCGGCAGCGATCGAGTTGGATACGATGAACGGGCCGATTTCGTTGTACGACGTCGACGGCAAGCTCACCGCGCACGCGCACAACGGGCCGATCAGCATCCGCAATTTTTCGGGAGACGCGGACGTGAGCGCGTTGAATGGGCCGATCAGCGTGGAAGGCTGCAGCGGCAACGTGCGCATCAAAACGGAGAACGGGCCCATCAACGTGGACCTCAAAGAGACGACCTGGAACGGCAGCGGGCTCTCGGCCGACGCGCAAAACGGCCCGGTGACATTGCGGGTGCCGAACGGATTCCAGTCGGGCTTCGTGGTGGAGTCGACGAATTATGCACCGATGAGTTGCCATGCGAGCATTTGCGGAAGCGCCCGCAAAACCTGGGACGACGAGCATCGGCGAATCGAGTACGGTTCGTCGCCGGCGGTCGTGCATTTGTCTACGGTGAACGGGCCGGTGTCAGTGGAGGAATCGCGGGATTGACGTTTCCGCGGGATGTGGCACAAGGCAAATTGCCATACGTGTGATTTTTCGCAGCGACGTGGACGGCGCTGCGCGATTGCGGATAGACTTTGACGCATGCTGCTGGAAGCACGCGTCGCACATGGCATAACGGAAGCCGAAGCCGCTCAGCTGGCCCGGGAAATTTATGGGCTGGCAGTTTCCGTGCGAGCGCTTCCCGGCGAATACGACGACAATTTTCATCTGACGACTGCGGATGGCCGCGCCTTTGTCCTGAAGGTGATGCACCCCGCGCGCGAATGCTCTTTTATCGATCTGCAGTGCAAAGCGCTCGTGCATCTCGCGGCGCACGCACCGCAGCTTTCCCTGCCACGCGTACTGCCAAATCGCAGCGGCGAATTGTTCTCAGAAATCACTGCGACCGAGGGTGCGAAGCGGCTGGTTTGGCTGCTGAGCTTCCTGAATGGAACGGTTCTTGCCGCGGTGCGGCCGCACGCGCCGGAGTTGCTTCGGGATTTGGGGCGCTTTTTGGGCGAAATGGATGCGGCGCTCGAATCGTTCGAGCATCCCGCCGCGCATCGGGAATTGAAATGGGATTCCTCACGAGCACTTTGGATTAAGGGGTTTGTTCCAGAGATCGAAGGCGCCGAGCGGCGCGCGCTGGTCGAAAAGTTCCTCGCAGTTTATGAAACCGAGGTTGTGCCGCGGCGGCTGCGGTTGCGGCAGAGCGTCATCTATGGGGATGCGAACGACTACAACGTTCTGGTGAGCGATCCCTGGCCGCAGCCAAGGAAAGTCACAGGCCTGATTGATTTTGGCGACATGCATTATGGACTGACGGTTTCGGAAGCGGCTATCGCTGCGGCCTATGGGATGTTGGGCAAGAGCGATCCGTTGAAAGCAGCGGCGGAAGTGGTTGCGGGCTATCACCGTGTTTTTCCACTCCAGGAGGAAGAAGTTGCCGTTCTATTTCCGTTGATGGGCGGGCGGCTGGCGGTGAGCGTGACCAATTCGGCGCACCGCAAAAAGGTGAAACCGGATGACGCCTATGTGACCGTGAGCGAGGAGCCGGCGTGGAATGCACTCGAGCAGCTCGCAAGAATTCATCCGCGCTTTGCGCATTACACGTTACGCGCGGCGTGCGGAATGACGCCAGCGCCAAAAACAGAAAAGATTCACCGCTGGCTGCTGACGAACGGAAAATCGGCGCCGTCGATTCTGGACGTGGATCTGCGAACTGCGCCGAGTCTTGTGTTTGATTTGGGTGTGGGAAGTCTGCTGCTGGGGGCGGATCCGAGCCGGTCTGAAACTCCAGCGCTCACGGAAACTATATTCGGCGAAATAAAACGCGCCGGCGTGCGTGTGGGCGTTGGGCGCTACAACGAAGCGCGGCCGCTCTACAGTTCAGAGCGGTTTGGAAGTGTGGAAAATCCGGTCGGCGAACGCCGAACGATTCATTTGGGCATTGATCTCTTTGTTGAGCCGGGGACAGCGTTGCGCCCGCCGCTGGATGGCGTCGTCTACATTGTGGCGAACAATGCGGCGTCGCAAGATTACGGGCCGCTGGTGATTTTGCGGCACGAAACGGATGACGGCGAAGAATTCTTCATGCTTTATGGACATTTGAGCACGCAGACGCTCGACCGGCTTAAAGTTGGTCAGCGCATTTCACGCGGCCAGGAGTTTGCGCGCGTCGGTACTTCCGCAGAAAACGGCGGCTGGGCGCCGCACGTGCATTTCCAGATTATTCTCGATTTGTTGGATCTTGGGGCGAATTTTCCGGGCGTGGCGTACGCCTCGCAGCGGGCGGTATGGACGAGCCTTTGCCCTGATCCGAATCTTTTGCTGGGAATTCCCGCAGATCGCTTTCCCGCGCAGGAAACGGATTTTCGAGAGACGCTCGAGAAGCGGCGCGCTCTTCTGGGGAAAAATCTAAGCTTTTCCTACGACCGGCCGCTGAAGATCGTCCGCGGGTGGATGCAGTATCTCTACGACGATACCGGGCGCGCGTATCTCGATGTGTACAACAATGTGCCGCTGGTGGGGCACAGCCATCCGCGCGTGGTGCGCGCCGCGCAAGAGCAGCTCGCGCTGCTCAACACCAACACGCGTTATTTGCATGACAACGTGAATCGCTATGCCGAACGGCTGACGCAAAAGCTGCCTGAACCGCTGCGCGTGTGCTTTTTTGTCAATTCCGGCAGCGAAGCCAATGAGCTGGCGTTGCGACTGGCGCGGGCGCACACGAGGCGCGAAGACGTGATCGTGCTCGAACAGGCTTATCACGGGCACACGAATACACTGATCGACATCAGCCCTTATAAATTCAATGGCCCCGGCGGTTGCGGGAAAAAATCGTGGGTGCATGTAGCGCCGCTGGCCGACGACTATCGCGGCTTGTACCGGCGCGAGGACAAAGAAGCCGGCAGGAAATATGCGGGGCATGTCGAGGAGATCTTGCAACGCGCGCACGCGGAAAGCAGACGCATCGCCGCGTACATTGCCGAAACCTTGCCCAGCGTTGGCGGGCAAATTGTTTTCCCCCCGGGATATCTTCAAGAAGTCTACAAACATGTGCGCGCAGCAGGTGCGGTTTGCATCGCCGACGAAGTGCAGGTCGGGTTCGGACGACTGGGAACGCATTTCTGGGGATTCGAAACACAAGGCGCCGTGCCAGACATCGTCGTGCTGGGAAAGCCCATCGGGAACGCGTTTCCGCTCGCCGCGGTGGTCACGACGAAAGACATCGCGTCGTCATTTGCCAACGGAATGGAATTCTTCAGCACGTTTGGCGGCAACCCGGTAGCTTGCGCAGTTGGGCTCGCGGTGCTGGATGTGCTTGAGGAAGAAAAGCTACAGGAAAATGCCCTGCGGGTAGGAACTCATCTGATGAGAGGATTGCAAAAGCTGCAGCAGCGCCACGCTCTCATTGGCGATGTGCGTGGGTCGGGCCTTTTTCTGGGAGTGGACCTGGTGGTCGACCGAAATACGCGCGAGGCCGCTCCACTACAGGCATCGTATGTGGTGAACCGGCTTCGCGAGCGCGGGATTCTTACCGGTACCGACGGACCGTTTCACAACGTCATCAAGCTGCGCCCACCGCTGGTGTTCGCGGAAAAAGACGCCGACCTTTTCGTAAAGACGCTGGATGCGATCCTGCAAGAAGGTCCGGCGCGGCCTTGATCGGCAATCACTGCCAATTTTTCAAGACCGCTTCTGCAGGCTTGGTCCATGGCGTGTAATCGGTGTCGCCCGCCGTAGGCATCGGCACCGACCAGGACCACCAGAGATTGCCCTTCATCAGCGTGTTCTGCTGACTCCAGACCTCATACAGGGCCTCATAGCAGTTTTCTTGTTCGGTAGGATCCACCGCGCCCGCGAGAGTGAAGTCGTACGGCGCCGTATTCGTGCCGGCAACGCTGCGATAACCGATTTCGGTGAAAATCACGGGTTTCCCGGGATGAGCGTTCGCGAAATTCTGGACATCGGCGACTATGTTTTCTCCGTTCTTATTCGAACTCCAAGCTGCTATGAGCTGGGGGACCGTCGGGTCTGTTTTATTGGTCAGGGGGAAGTAGGCGTCCAGCCCGATGACATCGATCTGATCCCAGAAGGAGACCGAGGTGAACTCATCGCCGGCGAACGTGGCGTTGGCGGCGTAAGACAACAGGCCGGTGTAGCCGCTGTTGCGAATGGCGCTGATCACGGCAGTCCAGTCAGTCAGAAACGCGGTACCGCTCAGCTTGGTGTATTCCGTGCCGAAGCACAGCATCTCGACGTTGTTGTCGCGCGCGAGGGTGGCATAGTGAACCATGAAGGTTTGAAAGCTTTGGAACCAGGCTGCCGCATTTGCCGGCTGGAAGGTGCCGCGCCATGCGCCGTCCTCGGCATCCACGTGCGGCTTCAGCATGACCTTCAATTTTTGGTTGTGGAGTTCTGTGATCGCGCCGACCAGCGCCGCATCGGTGGGTGTCCTGCTGGGATCGGGCGCGATGGTGGTTGCCGTGGCATCGGCCTGATATTGCGTGACCAACACTCCGGCCCAGGTGGCCCCGGTCGCAGCAAGAGCATCCTGCGAGGTGGTTCCGGCACCGGTATTGTATTCATTGGGTTGCCAGGAAGTATGCGTGATGCCGCGGTAGAGGAATCCGCTTTTCGTCGCCGGCGGAATCATCACCGTGCTGGAATCCGATTTGGTGGAGTCCTGCGTGGAAGTGGCGGTAATCGTGACAGGTCCCGAGGTGCTCGGCGCGGTGAAAAGCCCGGTATGGGAGATCATGCCTGCGGACGCCTTCCAAGAGACCGACGTGCTGATTGTCCCGGCTCCTTGCACGTTGGCCGAACACTGGTCGGTCTGACCTGCATCTGCCGACGGCGCGGCGCAAGTCACGCTCACGGAAGTTATGGTGGAAGACGGATTTCCCGGTGAGGAAGAGCTGCAACCCTCCCAGAGCGCGGCAGCACAAACTGCAAACGCGAACGTCCTAAGATGCGAAGAGACGCCACGGGGCATTAGGGTTTCACCCCGGTGTGAGTGAGACACCAGCTTATCGTGGTGGTCTCATCGCCGACGCGGAAACCGTCGGCCCCGCCCACTGGCTTTCCTGCCGAGCATTCGGGTTTCGGCTCGCAACCGTCCAGGCACCCAACAATCTTCGTGATGCGGATTTGATATTGGTTCTTATGAATTGCGGTAACGGTCCCGCAATATCCTTCGCCGTTCCAGGGCCGAACGCACACCGTGTCTCCCACAGACCTTCCGAAAGTGCGAGCACCCGCTTTGCGCAGGATTTGGGCGATTTGTTTGTGGCCCATGCGTTCGGCGGCCTCCAGGGCGGACCCAAAGCCGCGCGACCGGAGGTTGAGGTCGGCGCCGGCTGCTATCAGCAATCTCACAGTATCCGCACGGTTGTGCGCAGCGGCTTCAATGAGGGGAGTTTGTCCGTCCGGGGAGGCGGCGTTCACATGAGCACCAGCGTCGAGAAGCGCGCGCATCGCCTGGAGCTGGCCTGCCGCGGCAGCGTCGAGAAGCGCGGTGCGGCCCGAAGGGCTGAGGCCATCTGGCTTCACGCCTTGTTGCAGGCGCGCTCGGAGCAGCTTGAGATCGCCGGTTCGCGCGGCTTTGTGAAGCTGGGTCTCGGTGCCGGTTCGCGCTTCCGAAGAGGAACCTGAGATTGTTGCTTGCTGAGCTTGGCCGCGAGCCACGGTCAGGAGACACAGCACAGCCAGGGCACACACCGCTGGTTGCCAGGGACTTCGCGAGGAGCCTCTCATCGTTTGCTCCTTCCAGCCTAACCGTAAATTGTAGTTTAATCCGAAGAGGAACGGCTGGGACGGTATTGCATGCGGGCTACTCGCCTATTTGTGTCGCTAATGGTTTGCCATTTCCTCTTTGCTTGTGCAGAAATTCGGGCGGCGGAGTCGGCGGATTGCATAGGTCTTGTGGTGGATGAGAATAGCGTCCCCGTGCTAGCGGCGCAAGTAAAGCTGGAAGACGCCGCCGGGCATTCGTACCGAACGGAAACCGATGCCGCCGGGCGCTTTGCTTTCTATGGCCTTTTGTCAGGCGACTACAAAGCGGAAGTGCGCAAGCGGGGTTTTTTCGTGCTTGCCGGACAGGCGGTTACACTCCATGCCGGAAGCAACGAGCTATCACTGGTTTTGAATCACGAGCAAGAAGTCCGCGAAAAGGTGCAAGTCACCGCGCCCTCCAACCAAATCGATGCGCAGGACACGACGCAGCGGTCCACGCTTTCCACGCGGGACATTCGCGACATCCCTGTTCCCAACACGCATATCCTTCACGAGAGCCTGGTTGCGATGCCGGAGATCGTCCAAGACCACCTCGACAACCTGCACGTGGCCGGCGCGCGCTCGGGAGACACCGAATATCTGCTCGATGGATTTGAAATCGGCGACCCCGTGAATGGGGCGCTGACTTCGCGTTTCAACGTCGATGCCACGCGCGCTGCCGAGGTGCAAACCGGGCGGATTGGCGCCGCGTACGCGCATTCGGGCGCGGGCATTCTGAGCCTCGTGACTTCCGATGGAGACGACCGCTGGCGCTTTGGAACGACGAATCCCGGCCCGGGAATCAACAGTCAACAGGGCGTGCACCTCGGAGACTGGTATCCGCGGTTCACTTTTTCGGGACCCTTCGAACGCGGGCGGTTTTGGTTTTCCGAGGCCCTCAGCGTGCAGCACACCTTCGGCGTCGTGAAGCAGCTTCCGTCGAACGCCAACATTTTCGAAGAATGGGCGGGAGACAATCTGCTGCGATTGCAATACAACTTCTCGCCGAAGCATATCGTGCATGCGAGCTTTCTTTACAATCGCGCCAATGACAGCAATCTCGGCCTAGATGCTCTCGATCCGCAGTCCACGACCGTTACTGCGGATCAGCGCCGCGCATTTGTTTCTTTGCAAGAACAGGTTTGGCTGCACGAGACGCTCGTGGAGTTGGGTGTTGCTGCGGACGACGGTGTGCTGGATTACACGCCGCAAGGCTCACAGCCCTACGTTCTGCTCATCAACGGCACGAGCGGCGACTATTTTCAGCATCTGCGCCAGCGCGGCCGCCGCTTGCAGGCGGTGGCCAATGTAATCGCTGCTTCGCGGCACTGGTACGGTACCCACCAGCTTTCCGCGGGCGCGAATGCGGCGGGATTGATCTTTCATCAGTCCGCGGAGCGCGGAGAAATTGATGTGCTTCGGGCCACGAATCCAAACGATGCAACAAATTGCGCCGCGCCGGTAACCGGTTGCCTGGTGCGGCGGTCCATGTTTGCGGGAAGGGCGACTCCGCGGCTTTCGAATACCCAAGCGGGAGGCTATGTGCAGGATACCTGGTCCATGGGCAGGCATTTCGTTTTTCAGGCAGGTTTGCGCACGGACTGGGATCGGTTCACGCAAAGCGCGATGGCGGGACCGCGCGTGTCGGCCAACATTCTGCCCTTCGGTGATGATCGTGCCAAATTTTCCATCGGCTGGGGCATCTACAACGCACCTCTCAATTTGGCACTCATCGGCCAAGCCCTGGACCAGCAACAAGTCGATACGTTTTATGACGCGGCAGGCAATGCGGTGCCGCCAAGTCCTGTTGTGAGCCAGTTCGTGCTGCTGGCGGGCAGTCTGCAGCAGCCGCGGTTCGCGACCACCAGCGCGGGCTGGAAGGAGAAATTCGGGCCTAACACGCTGGTCAGCCTGGATCTTCTCGCGCGTAACGGGTCTCACCAATTCGCTTTTGTGGACCAGCAGCCGTCACAGCCGGGTGGGATTTTTCTGCTTCAGGATCGCCGCCAGGATCGTTATCGCTCGGCCACGCTTTCTTCGCGCCATGTGTTTTCAGAAAGCACGGAGATTTATGGCGCCTACACGCGTTCGCGCGCGCATTCGAACGAAGTCCTAAACCCGTCGCTAGGCTCGATTTTTTACACGGGGCAGCAGCCTGGTCCCGTCGCCTGGGATGCGCCGAACCGCTTACTCCTTTGGGGCTGGATTCCCACGCATATCTGGAGCACCCATTTGAGCGGCTTCTTCGAGTATCGGACGGGCTATCCGTTCAGCGTGGTCAATCTTCAGCAACAGCTTGTTGGGCCCCCCAATTCGCAGCGTTTTCCGCCGTACGCCAGCTTGAATCTGGGGCTTGAAAGGAAATTTGAATTGCGCGGCTACCTGTGGGCGGCGCGGGTGGAGGCAGTGAACATCCTCGGCCGGCGAAATCCGGATTCGGTGGTAAACAACATTGACGCTCCGGCGTGCAGCAGCGCCGCGCGATCCGGATGCTTTGGCGCCTTCGCAGGGGGCCAGGGGCGTGCGACAACGTTACGGGTAAGATTTATAGGTAGAAAATGACCTGGACGCGACACTCCGCTTGTTGACTTTGGCGCATAAGTAAAGATTGACGGCTGCACGCTTCTGCAGCGGACCGAGCTCGAGTACCGCAAACGCTGCTGCAGATTTACGATCCCCCGGTTCTGCGCTACGTTCGCGGCGACCCACAGGTGCTGAACCTGCCTAGCCGCCTAGCCTGGGCATTGTGGGGACGCGCAAGCCGACGCTCTACGGCACACAGAGGGCACAAAAAAGCTCTAGGAGTTGCGGAACGCCGAACAGCCGGTACCTATCGACGACATCGTGGAACGCTCCGGCTTGAACTCTTTGAGGTTCTGGCTACGCTGTTTACGCTAGAGACGGCAGATGCCGGGAAAGCAGTTCTGCAAAGTGTTGTTATAGAGAGGGATGGCGGTTTAGAGGTCCCTCAGCGGGCGGAACGCTATTTAGCAGAAGGAACCGATTGGGCCGGCAGATGCATCTCATGATAGGCTGGGCGCATCTCAGGGACATGCGCCAAAGGTAGCGAGAAAGACACACGCCCCGCGGTCCGCCCTTTCCGAAACACAAACCGGAGTTACAAAAGTTACATGGCTCGTTCGCTTGTCATCGTCGAATCGCCCGCAAAGGCGAAAACGATCAATAAATATTTGGGGCGGAACTATACCGTCAAGGCGTCCATTGGCCACGTGATGGATCTGCCGACGAAGACCATTGGCATTCGTCTCCCGGGCGAGGATCCCAGCAAGAAAAAGTCAAAAAGGAAAAAGGGCGCGAAGAAAAGCGCCAAGGCCGAGTCAAAAGCCCCAAGGATCAGCATCAATGACGAGAAGATTTTCGAGCCTACGCTGCAAATCATCTCTGGCAAAGGCAAAGTCATTCATGACCTGAGGAAGGCGGCGCACACCGCGGAGGCGATCTACTTGGCGCCTGACCCGGATCGCGAGGGCGAAGCCATTTCCGCGCACCTGGCGATGGTGCTCTCGAAGCCGAGCCGCTTCGTGGAAGCGGAGGCTCCGGGAAGACAAAACGGCAGGGGCAACGAAGACAAGGACAAGGATGCTGCGAACTCCAAGGCGGCCAAGCGCGCAGCCATGGACGAAGAGTTGGCCACGGACATTCCTCCGGCCGACCCCAAGAAGATTTTTCGTGTCAGCTTTAACGAAATCACGCCCAGGGCCATCCGTGCCGCGTTCGAACATCCCCGGGCGATCGACAACCACCTTGTAGATGCGCAGCAGGCGCGCCGAGTGCTCGACCGGCTGGTGGGGTACAAGATTTCTCCCCTGTTGTGGGATAAAGTCCGCCGGGGGCTGTCAGCTGGCCGCGTGCAGACTGTGGCGCTGCGCCTGATCGTCGAGCGCGAGGTAGCCATCCGCGCGTTTGTGCCGCAGGAGTATTGGACCATTCACGCGATGCTGGATGGGGGCAAGCCACCGCTTTTTGAAGCCAAGCTCATCAAGCACAAAGACGCGGACGTCGAAATAAAGAACCAGGAAGCTGCCGACAAGATTGTGGCCGCGGTGAGCAAAGCGAAGTGGCAAGTCGCATCTGTCGCGCAGAAGGAAAAGAAGCGCAATCCGCCGCCGCCGTTCACGACCTCGAAATTGCAGCAGGCGGCGTACAACCGGCTGCGCTACACCGCCAAGCGCACGATGTCCCTGGCGCAGAAACTGTATGAAGGCGTGGAGCTGGGTTCGGAAGGTTTGGTGGGGCTGATCACCTACATGCGTACGGACTCGGTGCATGTTTCCAACGACGCGCTCGAGCAGGTTCGGGAGCTTATCCCCGCGAAGTTTGGTCCGAATTATCTGCCGGAGAAGCCGAATTTCTACAAGTCGAAGAAGGACGCTCAGGAAGCGCACGAAGCGGTGCGCCCGACAGACGTCTCGCGTACGCCGGAAGACGTGCGGAAGTATTTGGACGCCGATCTCTTCAAGCTGTACCAGTTGATCTGGCAGCGCTTCGTGGCGTCGCAGATGCTCCCAGCGATTTTTGACCAGACCACCATTGACATTCGCGCCGGTGAATATACGTTCCGGGCCAGCGGCTCGGTGCAGAAGTTCGACGGCTACCTGCGTGTCTACCAGTTGCCGGCGTCCGCCGCGGACCGCGAAGAGGACGAAAAAGATGAGGAAGGCGAGGGCCGCGCCCTGCCCGAGGTTGCCGAAGGCCAGTTGCTGAAACTCGACAACATTCGCCCCGAGCAGCACTTTACCGAGCCGCCGCCGCGCTACAACGACGCGACCTTAGTGAAAGAACTCGAAGAGGACGGCATCGGCCGCCCCTCGACCTACGCGGCCATCATTTCTACCCTGGTCGAAAGAGAGTACGTCACCAAGGACCAGGGGCGGTTTTCGCCCACCATGCTTGGCGAGCGCGTGTGCAAGCTACTGGTAAAAAGCTTCGAGGATATTTTCGACCTTAAATTCACCGCGCGCATGGAAGAAGAGCTCGATGAAAACGAAGACGGCAAGCTGCCCTGGCGCGAATCGGTAAAAGAGTTTTGGGAGAAATTCGTCCTGGACCTCGACAAAGCCGACGAAGAAATGCTCTCATACAAAGCGGGCATTCCCACTGGCAAGAAGTGCGAGAAGTGCGGGC
Organism: Acidobacteriota bacterium; assembly: GCA_003223255.1. Classification (GTDB taxonomy): domain Bacteria; phylum Acidobacteriota; class Terriglobia; order Acidiferrales; family UBA7541; genus Acidiferrum. The sequence continues at coordinate 26,742 of QHYJ01000016.1, forward strand.
AAGGCGAATTGCTGGAACGCATCAGCCGCCACGGTTTCTTCCTGGGGTGCTCGCGTTATCCGGATTGCGATTTTATCGAAGACCTTTCGCCACTAGACCCCGACGCCGGCGATGAAAACAAGACGCACTATTGCGATAATTGCGGCAAGGAAATGGCCATCAAGCGCGGGCGCTTCGGCACTTTCCTGGCTTGCACCGGCTACCCGGATTGCAAGACCACGCGGCGGCTGGTGCAGGGCACGCGCATCGCGCACCGGCCGGATGAGCCGCTCGACGAGAAGTGCCCCACGTGCGGCAATGGTCTGGTGAAAAAACACGGCCGCTTCGGCGAATTCATCGGTTGCTCTGCCTACCCGAAGTGCAAGTACACGCGGCCCATCACCATGGGCATCAAATGTCCGAAGTGCCATGAAGGAGAATTCGTACATTTGATGCCCATGGTGATGGGCCGCGTGTGCTCGCGCTATCCGGATTGCGACTTCACCACGCCGCACATGCCCATCGCCGAGCCCTGCCCGAAGTGCGGCGCGCCGTTCATCGTCGAGAAGCGCACAAAAATCGGCACCGTGCACGCCTGCTTGAAAGAAGGATGCGACTGGGAGAAGCTCGCGCCCGAGGTTCCTCCGGCAACGCAGCCAGAAGAAGCTCCCGTACCTGTTGCAGCGAAGTCCTGACCCACCTGCATCTAAGGAAACATATCTTCAATTTCGATTCTTGGGCTTGCGCAAGCGCCTATACTGTTTTTGCATCTGTTGGCGGAGTGGCCGGGCCAAATGAAAGAAGCGATCGCCAAGTATCTCGAGTATCTGCAGACGGTGAGGAATTCCTCGCCCCATACGGTTTCCAATTACGGCAAGGATCTCCGCCAATTCCTTGCGTTTCTGTCGCCGCCGGGTGCCGCACCGCCGGCTTTGCGCGCCGTGGACCACGGCATGATCCGGGAATTTGTTTCGCACCTGCACGATCACGGACTCGAGAAAAGTTCCATCGCGCGAAAGCTCGCGGCTTTGCGCTCCTTTTTCAAGTACTGGGTGCGCGAAGGGCAGTTGAAAGAAAGCCCCGCGCGGCTGGTGCCCACACCTAAGCTGCCCAAGCGCATTCCTTCGGTGCTTTCTGCCGAGGAGATGAACGGTTTCCTCAACCAGCTTGCGGGCATGGTTCAAGTGTCGGCCGAGGGGGCTGCGGCTTCCGGAAAGCGGCTGCCGAAGAAAACCCCGCAGCCCAAGGAAGGATTAAAGAAGCAAGGCCGGGCGGTTCTTGCGGAAGAAGGCCTGCTGTTGCGCCGCGACCGCGCGCTACTCGAACTTCTCTATGCGGCGGGCTTGCGCGTCAGCGAGCTTACGGGCTTGGACCTGATCGACGTTGAGCAAAAAGAGCGCGTCTTGCGCGTGCGCGGCAAGGGCAACAAGGAACGTATCGTTCCCTACGGCGCAAAGGCGCAGGAAGCCTTGGAAAAATATTGGCCGGTGCGTGAGCAACTTCTAAAGCAGAGCAACGGGGCTAATCGAAACACAGACCCGCACACCCAAGCGGTCTTTCTCAATTATGCGGGGCGTCGGCTGACACAGCGCTCGGTGGGTCGCATCGTGAAGAAGTACGTGCGCCTGGTCAACGTCAACTGGGACTTGCACCCTCACTCTCTGCGGCACGCCTTCGCCACGCATTTGCTGGCGGACGGGGCCGACCTTCGCGCCATTCAAGAGCTGCTTGGCCATCAATCGCTTTCCACCACGCAGCGGTATACCCATGCCTCCATCCGCCAGTTGATGGAGGTTTACGACAAAGCCCACCCACACGCCTGATTCGTGCCTCTCATTTTGTTTGCCGGTCGGACATCTTGAGATACCCTAGCAAGCTTTGAAGGATGGAGCATGAGGGTGCGCATTGCCGTCATTTGCGGATGTCTTGTGTCGCTTGGCACGTTTCTAGCGCGTCCCCTTCAGGCACAGGATAATTACGAGATTCAAGTTTACGGCTACGAGACGGTCGAGCCGCGTCACACTATGGTCGAGTTGCACAGCAATTTTACGTTTCAGGGTTCTAAGACGTTCCAGGACGGACTGCTTCCCACCAATCACCAATTGCACGAAACCATCGAAATCACGCACGGCTTTAACGACTGGTTCGAGACCGGCTTCTACATTTTTACTTCCGCACAAAATGGCCAGGGCTGGGACTGGGTCGGCGACCACATCCGGCCCCGCGTACGTATCCCCAAAGAGTGGAGGTGGCCTGTGGGTGTCAGCCTCTCGAACGAAATCGGCTACCAGCGGCGCAAATTTTCCGCCGACACCTGGACTTGGGAAATGCGGCCCATTGTCGACAAACAGATTGGCCCCTGGTATTTGTCCTTTAACCCCGCGTTTGACCGTTCCTTCCATGGGGACAGCGTCCATCAGGGAATGACGTTCTCGCCGGATTTCAAGTTCAGCTACGACTTCACGAAAAAAATCACCGGCGGATTCGAATACTACGGTGCGGTCGGTCCGGCAACGGATTTTCTCCCCACCGGTCAGCAGCAACATCAAGTCTTTCCAACGATCGACCTCAATCTCTCCCCGCAGTGGGAAGTGAATTTCGGCCTTGGCGTCGGCATGACCCATTCCACGGATCATCTGATTGCCAAGATGATTCTCGGCTACCGCTTCAACTTCTGAGACGGATTCGTAACCCCAGTCAGTCGCGCTTCGAAGCAGCTTTTTTCGAGCCAAGTGTCGTTCCCGCATGACAGCCGTCGCTAGAAAAGGGCAGCGAAGGCACACTGAGCGGGAAGCGTCACAAGCCTAAGTGCTTGGCGTCACTGCCTTTTCGGTAGGTTGCACATTGGCCACCCGCATGCTTTTGCCTCCCTGGACTCCGACCCCAGGAAAAACTCAAGGCCACTAAAAAGGAAAGGAAACCTGTTTTTACAGGTGAACGCGCCGATGTGTACCTATTTCATTTGTTTGGCGGGCTTGCTCGCAACACTGATTCTGGCCGAACCGGTCTCGTGTGAAGAAATAGAAAAACCGGGCGCACCCGCCCAGTTGCTGTGTCCCTACGTTCGCTCCGCTGCGGATCAAACGCAACTTGAAGCGCTGGCCGGCGCGCGTTGGCCGGAAGCGGAAAGGGTCTCGGAGCAAGAATCTGACGTGCCGGCTAGGATTCCTTTGGCAGCACCGCTTTTTTCTGGAAGTCCGGTTCTGCGCGCCGATCGCCTTCTGTTCGAATCGTCTCTGGTCAACTGGATGTTTTTCGAGGATCTTGCGCCGGAACAGCGAGCCATTCTCCAGACCTTTCTCGGTCGCTGTGGCGTCGCCGCAGACTGGCCGCTTCCGTTTTCGGACAATTCAATACTTCTCTGCGCGGCACTTTCGTCGGCATCACTCATGCCATGATGCATACTTGGCTCACGGATTGACAAAGCGGAGAGAGACTGGGTGACGCCCGCGGATTTATTCAGGAACTCATGGATATCCAGGGAGAAAACGGCGCGTTGCCCAGCGACCATCAATTCCAACGGATCGTCCGGCTTGCTCCGAATGCGCTCCAGAAACTGGATCGCGCCGCGTACTTTCTGAAAGGCGAGAATCACGTCTTCCACAAGGACTATCCCATCTCTTTCCGCCAATTTCGCAAGATAGGTCTCCGCGGGCAGGAGGCGGGTCCGCACTTCTGCTTGACGCGCGATGGGCGGTTCGCGCAAATCCAAGTCGACTACCGGTTTGGGCTTTCGCACTTGCGGCCGGCAAATTCGGATGTGCGCGCGGAAGGCAACCATCGGCATGCCGACCGCTGGCCGGTATTCACCTTAGCGGAAAGGCCAATTCGCGTTCGCCGCGTGGTCTTGCGGCGGCAGAGTTTAGATATGCGCCTGAACCCTCTTCCACGAGAGTGAGAACGACTGTCGACGGCGATTTTTCGTGCAACTTGAGCATGGATGAGGCATCTTCCTCTTCTACAGAAAGTGCAGTTGCCAAATACAGGTGAATTAATGGTGCCCGCCGTGGCCACCACCGTGGCCTCCTCCGCCATGGAAGCCACCGCCACCACCGTGGAAGCCTCTGCCGCCATGGAAGCCGCCGCGGCCAAAGCCTTCATGGTCGAATCCGCGACCTCGAAAGCCGTCATGGTCCCAGCCGCGTGCGCCGAAGCCGCGCCCGCCATCGTGATCCCAGTCGCCGTGCCAACCGCGGCCGTAAAAACCGCGGCCGTACCAGCCGGGATGGCGATAATACCAGTGATACCACGGCCCTACGCCGACGAACACGCCGTCGACAAACCACGCGGGGCCATAGTAGCCATAGGGCGCGCAAGCGTATGGGTAATAGTCATAGTATCCATAGGCACAAACCGGCGGTGGGCCAATGTAAGCCGGACCATAGGACGGTGCGCCAACTCCCAAGCCCACAATCACTCTCTGGGCGTGCGCGAACGAAGCGCAAAAGAGGCAAACGCCGAATAATGCTGCGAACCGGAGGTATCGCATATTGTGGATCCCTTCTTGGCGCCTCGCTCTTGCCGCTACTTTCTTACACACTTTTAGCTCAACCAGCTAGAGCGTGTGCCTACCATACTAAACCCCACCCAGCTCAAAAGGTTGCTCCCAGTGGTCCGGGCCTGACCTGCAACGGCAGAAAACGACAGAGAGAACACTCTAAACTCGCTACCAGTGATTTGCAGGATCGCTGAATAGGTGCGAGGATTCGTTCGGTGAGTGCGCCCATCACAACTCATAGCCGAGAGCCATTGCAGCCCATCCTGACCGCACATCTTTTTCCCAAGGTCGATGGCTTGCTGCTCGAATTGTTGCGCTCACTCGCGCCGGAAGAGTGGGAGAAGCAAACTGTCTCGCCGAAATGGAAGGTCAAAGACGTCGCCGCGCATCTTCTGGACACGCCCCTGCGTGGCTTGTCCATCGCTCGAGACGGTTACTTCCCGCCTGCTCCGAAGCTCGATTCGCCCGCTGCCTTGGGCGCGTACATCGATCGCCTGAATGCAGAAGGCGTTGCCGTTTACCGACGCTTGAGCCCCGCAGTCCTGATTGCGCTGATGGAGATTGTCCCTATGGCGCCTTACGGCGTGAGCTGGGCCGGTGAAGATAAATCCGCCAACTGGTTCGACACCGCTCGTGAATACACGGAGCGCTGGCACCATCAGCAGCAGATTCGGTTGGCCGTCCCTCGTTTAGGAAATGCGCGCACGGGCATCATGAAGCGCGAGCTTTACTATCCGGTGCTGGATTGTTTTATGCGGGCCTTGCCGTTTACGTATCGCAATGTTTCCGCAGCGCCGGGAACCGCGATTCGCATCGTTGTTTCTGGCGAATGCGGCGGCAGCTGGCATCTGTATGGTGGGGAAACAAAGTGGGTGCTCACCGAGGACGACGCCGGTCAGGCCGCGGCCGAGACCACCCTTCCGCAGGAAATAGCTTGGCGCATTTTCACTAAAGGCATCGACCGCGAACGCGCGTTATCGCAAGTAAGAGTCTCAGGCGACCGCGCCCTCGCTCTGCCCGTCCTTGGTATGGTGTCCATCGTATCCGCGTAAGAGTGAGCAAGAAATCCGGCTATTGATTAGCCGCCGCCCGCTACTTCCTATTCATTCAGCTAACTCAGATTCGATGGCTTTGGTGATTTCCTCGTAGTCGATCAGGCCCTGTACCCTTTGCACGATTTTGCCATCACGGGAAATAAGAAAGGTGGTGGGGTACCCGAGCAGGCCGCCGAATTTGTCGGCCACAGCATCATTGCCCCGCAGGATCGGGTAGTTCATCGGGAGCTTTTGGCCGTTCACGTTGAAGAGTTCTTTGGCGGCGTACGCGGAGACCACGTTATTGCCTTCATCGTCCACGTCGACGCCAAGAATAGTGAAGCCCTTTGGCGAATATTTCTGCTGCATTTCGATGAGCCAGGGAATTTCGACCTGGCAGGGTTCGCACCACGTGGCCCAGAAATTCACGAGCACTACTTTGCCCTTGTACTGGTTGAGTGGCACGTCCTTGCCGTCGAGGTCCTTGAAGGTGACTTCGGGCGCCGCCGGGCCAGTGAGCGTGTCAAGCTTCGGACCTTTGGCGTTGACGCTAACACGCGTGGCCCTGTCCGCATAAACCGTCAAGCCGATGAGTATCGCCACGGTACCGATGATCAACAGAACCTTTTTCATTTTGAATTTCCGAGAGTGTTCAGTCTCATTGATTTCATCATCATAACTGGCATTCGATCACCTGGGTGAGCTCCTGATAGCTGATGGGCCACTTTATCTCCTTGGTAACCTTGTCATCACGCGAGATGAGAAAACTAGTGGGATAGCCGAGCAGCCCGCCGAACTTGTCGGCTACGGCATCCCTGCCGCGCAGTATCGGATAGTTCACGGGGAGTTCCTGCCCGCCCACGTTAAATCGTTCCCTGGCCGCATACGCAGAAACCACAGTATTCCCCTCGTAGTCCACGTCCACGCCGAGAATCGTAAAGCCCTTCGACGGATACTTCTGCTGCATTTCGATTAGCCAGGGAATCTCGGCCTGGCATGGTGCGCACCAGGTAGCCCAGAAATTCACGAACACTACTCTGCCTTTGTATTGGCTGAGCGACACGTCCTTGCCATCGAGATCCCTGAACCTAACTTCGGGTGCAGGGGGGTAGGATGCGGTATTTGCGCACAGGGCGCCCTTTCGTTTCACATGCGTCAACTTGTCCGCACAGATGATCAGGCCTATGTGCACCACCGCGGTGCCGATGATCAACAGAACTTTCTTCATCAAAGATCCTTAAAGAAAAATTATAACTGGAGAGCCTGCTCAAACCTTCCCACTGAGCGTGAAGCGGCCTATCGGCCTCCCGTCACGAGGCGTTCCAACCATATAACAACCGCATTCAAGAAAGTCAGCTTGTTGGAAAGCCAGGTCAGTCTATTGAAGAAAACCAAGCCGCCAAAGAATAAGAGCAAGCCGCCGCTGAAAACCTCCACGGCGTGGAGATATTTTCGAAAATTCTTGTAAAACGCCATGAACTTACTGATCCCCAGCGCTGTGAGCAAAAACGGAATGGCTAGCCCGGCAGAATACACGGCTAGAAGAAGAACCCCGCGGGCAATCGTATCGCTGGCCGCGGCAAGGGCCAGAACGGCAGTCAGAATAGGCCCGATGCAGGGCGTCCAGCCGAAGGCGAAGGCGAAGCCCAGCAGAAAGCCGCCCCAGATCCCTGGTTGCCCGACGCTGCTGCGAAGGTGAACGTCGCGGTTGAGCCAGCGCGCCAACGCAGGACCAAAAAAGCCAATCAGTGCGAGTGAGAAGAAGTGCATCGGCCGGAGAGGGGCGAGGAGAGAAGTTTGGCGCATCACCGCGGCAACGCCCAGCGCCGCGAGGATGACGCCTAGAATGATCCCAACGCGGAGCTTGAGTTTGACCAATGCGCCGATGAGGTGCAAGCCAAAAAGCAAAATCAGTGCGCCGGCGACGGGAGCCAGCAGATTGCGGTTTTGCTTGAGGAAAGCTCCGACGGCGCTGGCCGAAGCGCCGAACGCGATGAACACTACAGAGAAGCCAACAACAAACGCTGTTGCCGAAGAAAAAAGGCCGGAGCGCGGGACCTCGCCCTGGCGCAACTGCTCCATGCCGATGCCCGAAAGCATCGAGATGTAGCCGGGCACCAGCGGCAGCACGCAGGGCGAAAGAAAAGATACCAGCCCGGCCAAAAACGCTCCTGCGAGAGAGACATCGGTCATATTCGGTTCATACCTTCAACTTCGCATCATACCCGCAATGGAGACGATCGTGTAATCCCCGGAATTATCCCAGCGCCCACTGGCATGCGCACGGGGCTCATTGAGGGAGGACAGAGGCTCAGTCCAGCCATTAGACGCACTGGAGAGGAAAAAGGAGCATGCGGTCCTCTCAAGCATACCGATGACAGTTGAAGCCTTTGGCTGGCGCGCCGCGCGACCGACATTCTGCCCAGCGTTTGCAACGCCTTGAATCTAAAAGAATTGCCAGGCTGCCGATTGGCACCGGGTTTGCCGTTGCACGGTAGAGCGCGCGGGAGGAGCGCCTGCGATGCCTTTTGAATGGACGCCCAATAAAGTGACCGCACTGCGCGTGGCGGTGGGATTCGCTGCGGTAAGCCTCTTTGGTCGGGGCGCTTGGGCCAATCTGCTGGCCGTGGCATTGACCGCAGCTGCAATCGCCCTCGATGGGCTGGATGGGCACCTTGCGCGCAAGAAAAAGATGGCCACGCCCATGGGAGCGCAGTTGGACATTCTCGGCGACCGCATGATCGAAAACGTGTATTTCACCTATTTCGCGGTGGTGGGGATGGTTTCGCTGTGGCTGCCGATTTTGTTTTTCGCGCGCGGCGCAGCGACAGATTTTCTGCGTGGGCTCGCGATGAAAGCGGGCCACTCCGGCTGGGGCGCGAATGCGCTGCACCAAACGTGGTGGGGACGGGCGCTGGTGGCTTCGCGCTGGAGCCGCGGGCTCTACGCCGCGATGAAATGCCTGTGCTTCTGCTATCTGGGAATGGAGTTGGCGCTGACGCGCGGGCCAGTGGCTTTGGTGAGCGGGCTTGGCGGAGACATCAGCGCAGCGATTCGAATGGGCGCACAGATGCTCACCTGGGCGACCGCGGTGTTTTGCCTGGTACGCGGCCTGCCGGTGCTGGTGGAGGGCTGGAAATATTTCGCGGGGAATGTGCGACAGGGGCGTGCGGGGAAACGGGCAGCGCCGGAGGCTGCGTGAGGGAAGCTATGGGAGCCAAGGAACATGGCGCACGAGTCGCGGCGTTCTTTGATTTGGATGGAACTTTGATGCCGCGGCCATCGATGGAACGCCGGTTTTTTCGAGTGCTGCGCTATCGCCGTGAAATTCCGCTGAAGAACTATTTTTCTTGGTTGCGAGAAGCCCTGAAATTGCTGCCGCGCGGGGTTGGCGCCGTGAAGCAGGCAAACAAAATGTATTTGGAAGGCGTACACAGTCTCGACGAGTGTGGCGCGGGAAGTCGCAGTGATTTTCCCGCACACAAGGGCGGCCCCCAAGCGGAGGGACAGGCATTGACGCTTCCGAGGCGCAACCCACGATTGCCTGTCCCTCGCTTTTTTGAGGAGGCGGTGGAAAGAGTCACGTGTCATGCCATGTTGGGCCACGCCATCGTGATCGTGAGTGGCACCCTCGCGCCTTTGGCGGCGCTCGCGGCGAGGGCATTAGAAATGGAATTAGCGGTTCGAGGATTTGCCATGAAAATTCGCGTCTGCTCGACAAGACTGGAAGAAATGAAGGGCCAGTGGACTGGCCGCATTGCTGGTGAAGCCATGTTCGGCCAAGCGAAAGCGCGGGCCGTCGCCGCGCTAGCGGACCAATGGCACTTGGATTTGACGCAATGCTGGGCGTATGGGGACAGCGCGAAGGATCGGGAGATGCTGGAGGCGGTAGGTAAACCGGCTGCTGTGAATCCGACATGGAAGCTGGCGCGAATGGCCCTAAAACGGGATTGGCCGGTGTGGCGTTGGAGAGAAAAAGAGATTTGCCACCGAGACGCAGAGAGCACGGAGTAGAAAGAATGAATGGCATTGAGGCGGCAGCAAATAATTCGCGGTGGTCGCGGGCGGGGCGATGCGCATGAACGAACTCCACAGGCAAGACTACCCGGTCAGCGAAGGCGAGAGCGCGGTTGCGTGGGCGCCACAGCCAAAGCGACTGGCCTTCACAACGCTTATCGTCCGGCAGTTTGCGGAAGCGTGTGCGGCATGCGGCGCGTTCGAATGGATCGCGCTGGGATACCTGGCGCTGTCCAGCGTACTGATTGCACTGTTCGCGGAGAACCTGGCACATCCGGCGAGATTGATTGCCGTGCAAGCACTCGTCGCAGCGATCATTTTGTTGCTGAGCAGAGCCGAACGGCGATATGCGGAGCAGCGGGCAGACAAGAATGGCCAATTTACCGTCCGTTTCTGGCATTTTTGGCGGCACTGGTATCCGCACCTGTTTTTCCTCTTTTGTTTTGAGGAAATGGGTCAACTGGTCCATCTCGTGAATGCCGGATGGGGGGATGCCAGGCTCATTGCCTTCGATCGCTGGCTCATGGGCGTGAATCCGTCGCTCTGGTTTGAACACCTTGCCCAGCCCGCGCTGACGGAATTCATGGAATTTTCCTACTTTACTTACTTTGTTTACCTGCTCATTCTCGGCGGCGTTCTTTATTGCCAGCGTGACTGGAAAAGCTATTGGGCAGTGATGACGTACTCGGCCGTTGGTTATGTGTGCGGCTACCTCATTGCCATGCTGTTTCCGGTGCAGGGCCCGTGGTTCACGCTGGCGGGCCAGTGGCATGGCGGGCTCGTCGGCGGCCCGTTTACGGCGGCCATCGACTTCATTGAAAAATGTGGCCGCGTGCACGGCGCTGCGTTTCCTTCGCAGCACGTCGCGGGAGCGATGGGCGCGGTTTGGGGAGCGTGGCGACACCGGCGCTGGCTCTTCTGGACCTTCGTTCCCTTCGTCGCGTGCATGTGCGTTTCGACGGTCTATGTCCGCAACCATTATGTGGCCGACGTGCTGGGCGGGTTGGTCACGGGGACGCTGGGATATTTCCTGGGGCGCTGCGTCATGCAAGCACGCGGTTCTGTGGCCAGCTCCGTAGAGAATCATACAGGAATGACTTTCCACCAGATCTGAATTCTTGGCAGGTTTTGCAGGGGCCAAGATCTGGGATCGGTCCGCCTTTGTGCAACCACGGCCTTTGCCCGCCCCAATTTGGATGTTGTATCCGGCTTCTCCCTTGCGAATCTAACCCTTTATGTCCCCTCCAGTGACGCTCGGAAAGGAGAGCGGGTCGATGGCTACTACTACAACTTCTCCCGAAACCGACTGGCGCCAGGAATGGTTCGAATTTGAAGACGCCACCTATTTGAACCTCGCCGGCCAATCGCCGCTTCCGCGAGTTTCTGTTCGCGCCGTCGAGGCAGCGCTCGAGGCCAAGAAATTTCCGCATCACAAAACGGACGCCACGTACTTCGAAGTGCCCGATCGCATCCGCGAATGCATCGCCAAACTGATTGGCGGCAAGCCCGCCGAAATTGCACTCACCAGTGGAGCAAGCGCAGGCGTGATGGCAGTAGCGCAGGGCCTGAACTGGCAACCGGGCGATGAAGTAGTCACGGCCAAGGGCGAATTCCCCCTCCAATACACGGGATGGAAGCCCATGGAAGAACGCGAGGGTGTGAAGCTGAAGATCGTCGCGCCACGCGGCCGATTTATTTCCGCGGACGATTTGATTGGCGCCATGACGCCAAGAACGCGCGTCGTTTCCGTGAGCCTGGTGCGTTACGACGACGGCTCACTTCTCGATGCGCCGCGCGTCGCCGCTGCTTGCCACAAGCAAGGCGCACTGCTTCTGCTCGATGTGAGCCAGTGCTGCGGCGCCATGCCGATGAACGTCCACAAACTCGGCGCCGATTTTCTCGTTTGCGCCGGATACAAATGGCTGCTCAGCCCTTTTGGTACGGGATTTTTCTGGGTCAACAGCAAGCACCTTCCTTCGGTCCGGCCAGGCCCTTTCTATTGGATGGCGGTTCAAGGCTCGGACAATTTTTCGGCTTTGAATTTTGATGACCCGAAGCCTGCACCCAACGCCAAACGTTGGGATGCGCCGGAGTGGGCCAGTTATTTCAACTTTAATCTCGCGGGCATGGACACTTCCGTGGAATTGGTGTTGCGCATGGGCCCCGAACGTGTTGCTGCTCACAATCGCACACTCATCGATTTTATGTTCGAGCGTCTTCCCAGAGATCGCTGCATTCCGGCGAGTCCGCTGGATCCGGCAGAGCGCGGGCCGTATGGCTGCTTCTGCGCGCGGAGCCGCGAAAAGACTACCGAGCTTTACCGGCGTCTGCGCAAAGAAAACGTGATCGTGAGCCTGCGCGAAGACAACATTCGCGTCTCACCGCACTTGTACAATACCGAACGGGACATCGACCGACTCATCAGCGTGATCACGCCATGAGCGAGTCGCAACCGTGGCCCGGAATTGCCGTCGTCGGTGCGGGCGCCGTCGGCGGATATTTTGGAAGCTTGCTCGCTCGCGCCGGTGCGCCGGTGAGGATGATCGGCCGCCCGGCGTTCGTCGAAGCGGTGAAGAAACACGGACTCTTCCTCGATACGCTGCAGTTTCAAGAAAGAGTCCAGGTCGAAGTCTCTACGGACCATGGGGCGGTGCGCGGCGCAGAAGTTGTGCTTTTCTGCGTGAAGACCACGGACAATGCCGCGACCGCACGCGCCATTGCGCCGCTGCTTTCGAAAGACGCGCTCGTCCTGAGCATGCAAAATGGGGTGGACAACGTGGAACAAATTCGCGCTGCCGCCGGGATCGACGCGCTTCCCAGCGTGGTTTACGTTGCTGCGTCCGTGCCCGAACCTGGCCGCGTGAAGCACGTGGGCCGCGGCGATCTGGTGGTCGGGCCGAAGAATGCAAAGACGGAGCGCGTTGCGGCGCTCTTTTCGCGCGCCAATGTTCCGTGCCGCATTTCGGAAAACATCGAAGCTGAGCTTTGGACCAAGCTGGTGTGGAACTGCGCGTTGAATGCTGTCTCCGCGCTTGGTCACGCGAAGTACGGGCAAATTGCCGGGAGCGCCGATGCCTGGAAAGTGGTTGAGACGGCGGTCTACGAAGTGCTCGCCCTGGCGAGGGCGGCGAACATCCATCCGCCAGGTCTTGAAGATCCGAAGGCGGCCCTGACCGGCGCGCTGAAAATCGCCACGCAGATGGCGGAAGCGCTCTCTTCGACGGCGCAGGACATGAACCGCGGCAAGCGCACGGAGATTGATTCGCTGAACGGCTATGTCTCGCGCCGAGGCGCGGAACTCGGCGTCCCAACGCCCGTCAACCATGCTCTCTATGCTTTGGTGAAACTCGCGGAAGGCCGCTCCTGAAGCGAATTCTTACTGGCGATCGTCCGGCGCGTGAAAGGGTATGTGCACGATGGCTTCGAGGTCGACGGGCTCGCCCTGCCGGGTCGCTGGTCGGAATTTCCATTGGCTCAGCGCCTTCATGGCGTTGGCGTCCAGTTCATCATCGATCCCACGGACCAACTGGCTGCTGTCCACGGATCCGTCGCCCCGAATCACGGCGTAGAGGACCACTTCGCCTTCCACGTGCTCGTTGATGAGAGTAGGCGGATATTTCGGATCGACTTTGCGGATCGGAGAAGGTCCGGACAGATCCGAGGAAGGGACGCGAGGAGCATCAGCATTGGTGCGCAGCTCGGTGAAATTCAAGATCCAGCTCCCCGTCGCGCTGTTCAAGTTCGGCATGTCGATTTGCATTTTGTAAATCTTCTTGGAAGCGAAAATCTCTTCCGGTTTCGCCCCCGGCGGAAGCGCCGTGAAGTTCGGCGGAGCAGTCCTCACCGCTTCATCATCGGATGTTGTTTTTGGCCGCGTGATCAGCGTATGCGGCGTCGGCGCGGTGATTTTTTCTGCTTCACCAAGTCCTGACATTCCTTTGTTCGCCGGAGGATTTCCGCCGCGAATGCTGATGTCGGCCACGCTGTTGCCTGCACTTGTTCCTCCAGTGCTGTTAGACGAGCCTGTGGCTGGCCCATTCGCACCGGGGGTTTCCTTGGGCGAACCGACTGGCACGCCGGGTTTCTTGCCTTCAGGCGAAATGGAAACGCGTGCTAGGAGATTTCCTTGCGGCGGAACAACCGGGGCGGGCGGAGCAGGCGTCGCCGAGAGCGCGATCAATGTCGAGGAATTGCCGTTCAGCCCGGCCAATTGTGTGGTGCCTACATCCGGCGCCGGCGCCAGATTGCCCTGCTGAGCTTTTGGCGCGACACGTGGTGCGGCTCCTCCGTTTAATTCGAGATCTGGCCGCTTCGGTCCGTTGGGCGTGGCAACCAATGCCATCGTGCCGGGCTTCTCGTCAAACACAGGCACATCCGGTGAAGGCGCGTCGGTTAGGGTGGCTACGCGGCGCTGCTTGGGATGCAGCTTGGCCAGTTCTTCTTTGCTGATAACCAGCCGCGGCCGCATCGGACCGGGCATGTCCTGGATTTGCACCATGTTCGGAAGGCTGGGAAGGATCTTCGGCGGTACGGGAGGCGCAGCGGAATTGATTAGCGTTTGACGCGGATGATTGGGATGAACGGGATCGCTCGAAATGTGCTGGCGCGGATGAAAAGCATCTGCCCCTTCCGGCGGAAGAGGTGTCTCGGGCTCGCTGCGCAGACTGGGTTTGCGTGTTGGCTCTGTGGGCTTTGGAGCTTTCAGGTCCAGCAAAGGCAGATCGTTGATCGGTCCCGACCAGGAGAGTTCCACGTTGTCGAACGAAGTATTGTGACGCGCCATCGCGGGAAACCGCGGAAACGGCATCACCAGAATGACGACGTGCCACAGGGCCGCGGCAAGCAGCGCGCGTCGCGGGATTTTCCGCTCAATCCAGCAATATTTGAAAAATCCTTCGCTCGAGAATTTCTTGCCTGCCGGAGATCGGCTGAAGATAGTTGCCAGATCACTGCCGATCCCTTGCTGGAAACTTCCCCACTCGATATCCAGTTTCGGCGGCCGAATCACCCGCAAACGCGCCGGGGCGGGCGCCGCGGCAGTGGCCTGTCTTGAAAAACCGAAAAAGTTGGTGTAGTTCAGAGCCCGGTCCTTTGGAAGCTAGACGTTTCAAACCAAGGCGCGCTCGATTTGCATACCAACGTACTCAGATGAGACTCTGCCGGTGCTGGTTTACTGAGCAGAGTCGTTTTTGCCGGTAGCCACGGCAGTGCGGCGGTAGAAGCTCAGAGCTGCATCACCCTGTTTGAGAACGCGGTAGCAATGCAGCGCACCCGCTTCATCCGGCAGGCCGAAGCTGCGGCGATGCTCCGCGATTACCACTCCGCCGGGCGCGAGAAGATTCTCCGAACCCAGAGATTCTAACACGCGAGCATAGTCGTTGGCTGCAGCATAAGGCGGATCGAGAAAAATGTAATCGAATTGAGGGTTTTTGCCTCTTCTTCCCGATGTAAGCATTTCCAATCCGCGAAATGCATCCATGCAAAGCACTGTCGCGCCGCTTCGGATGTCAAGTGATTCCAGATTTCGCCGAATAAGCCCGGCGGCTGGGGCATGGTGTTCCACGAACGCCACTTCGACTGCACCCCGGCTCAGTGCCTCAATTCCAATAGCTCCCGTTCCTGCAAACAGATCGAGGAATCGCGATCCCGCAACGTCCGGCCCCAAAACATTGAAGAGCGTTTCGCGCAAACGGTCGCTTGTGGGGCGCAGCGCCTGACCTTTCAAGCTCTTCAGCATGCGGCTGCGATAAGTGCCTGCGATAATGCGCATGAATCCAGCAAACCTATGTCTCTGACTTTCAGGAAAGCCAAACGGCTTTCGAACCCCAAAATGGCCTAGCCCACCTTCGCCAGATGATACCGGCGCTGCCACTCTCCCGGGAGCATCCGCAAGACACGCTGCAATTCCTCACGTTGCGTTCTGTCATCGACCAGAACGAACGCCTCTTTGCGCGCGAGTTCGAGCAGCTCGCGATCCCGCAAGGGACTCGCGATATGAAAGCCCAGTTCGCCGGATTGTCGCGTGCCAAAGAACTCTCCGGGGCCGCGAAGTTGCAAATCGGCTTCCGCAATCTCAAAGCCATTCGAAGTGCGCACCATGGTATCGAGCCGGGCGCGGGCTTCGTCGGTCATTCGAAACGGCGCCACCAAAATGCAGTGCGACTTTTGCGCGCCGCGCCCGATGCGCCCGCGAAGCTGATGCAATTGCGCGAGGCCAAATCGCTCGGCATGCTCGATCACCATCACCGTGGCATTCGGCACGTCCACCCCGACTTCCACGACCGTGGTGCTCACCAGGATTTGCACTTCGTTGCGGTGAAACCGCTGCATGACCTGGTCTTTCTCTTCGCTCGAAAGCCGCCCGTGGAGCAATCCGAGCCTCAGCTTGGGAAAAACTTCTTTCGAAAGCCGCTCGTATTCGTCGATGGCCGCTTTCAGCTCGAGCTTGGATTCTTCAATCACGGGGTAAACGATGTACGCCTGATGCCCCGCCGCCGCTTCGCGGCGAAGCGATTCCCAAACGCCGGGAAGATGCGGCTCGGTGGTGACGCGTGTGACGATGGGCGTGCGGCCGGGCGGCAGTTCGTCCAGAACCGAAACGTCCAAGTCGCCGTAAAACGTGAGCGAAAGCGTGCGCGGAATCGGCGTGGCCGTGAGCACGAGAACATGCGGCGCATGGCCGTAGGAAGCCGCCTTGTCCATCAGCCGCTTGCGCTGCAGAACGCCGAAGCGGTGCTGCTCGTCAATGGCCACGAATCCGATGCGCGCGAATTGGACATTTTCTTCGATCAGCGCGTGCGTCCCGATGACCAGTTGCGCTTCGCCGGATCGGATGCGTTCGAGCGCGGCTTGCTTTTCGGCAGACTTCAGGCCATGGATGAGCAATTCGACCCGATAGCCCGCTTGGCCCAGAATCCGCCGCGCCGAAAGGAAGTGCTGAACCGCCAAAATTTCCGTAGGCGCCATGAGCGCCGCTTGCGTGCCGTTCTCGATGGAGATGACCGCGGCTTGCAACGCAATGATGGTTTTCCCGCTGCCGACGTCGCCCTGTAATAGGCGATTCATCGGCTCAGGCTTTTCCAGATCGGCCACAATTTCCGCGAGTACGCGTTTTTGCGCTTCGGTAGGCTTGAACGGGAGAATGCGTTTCAGCGCTTCGCGAATGCGGTCTTCGCGCACGCGAAAAGCTATGGCGTTTTCCTTTCGCTTGGTGCGGCGGTCTAAGCCCAGGCTGAGCTGATAGAGAAAAAATTCCTCAAAAATGAGCCGCTGCTGTGCGGGCGAGCGAAACGTGTTTAACGCATCGAGCGATTCTGTCGGCCCGGGGAAATGCGCATGAACGAGGGCTTCGCCGCGGGGAGGATAGCGCAGCCGTGCGCGCAAGCCTTCCGGCAAAACATCCGGCGTCCGCGGATCGACCAGCTGCACGGCGGCGTACATGGCGCGGCGAATCTGCTTGGAGCTGAACGTGCCGACCGCTTCGTAAATCGGAACGATGCGCCCTACTTCCGTGGAATCCATCTCCTCACTGTTCAGCAGCTCGATTTGCGGATTGATCATTTCCAGCCGCGCGGGCCGCAGCCGGTCGATTTCCGCCTTCCCGTGAAGAATCAGGAGCTGGCCGGGTTTCAAGCGCCCTTCGAGATAGCCGCCGTGAAAAAATTTGCACGGCAGCAACCCGCCCGCCTCGTCCTCGACCAGCAAGTGATAGATGGCGTCGCGGCGGAAGCGCATGTTGCGGACGGCCTGACCGCTCATCACCCGGGCGCGAATGGTGTACGTGCCATTCGGCTGGATGTCTCTCACTTTCGAAAAGTGGATTCGGTCTTCGTACCGGAAGGGCAGGTAGCCGAGCAAATCCTCCAGCGTGTAGATGCCGCGTTCCGCGAGCAGTTGCGCGCGCTGCGGCCCAACACCTTTGATCATGCGCACTTCCGTGCTGAGGCTCATGCCCATGGCTTACTCTTTATATCACTGCGGCGGGAGTGGATGCGGCAACCGCGAAGCTTGCGCCATCGCCCTGCGTACCGATAGAGTGAGGGATTCGTGTTTCCTGCAAGCTGCGTCTCAGACGGGGAACGGAGGGGTGAGTGGCTGGTGAGCGACTGACTGGTTCGGAAAAGCGCGCGCTGCTTCTTTGGGTAGCGGCGGGAATCGTTGGCCTTTTCTTCGCCTACAAATATTTCTTCCAGGCGTTTCCCGAAGCTTCCGTCAATTTCCAGATTTCACGGGAAGAGGCGCTGTCGCGGGCTCAGAAATTCGTCACCGGCTTGGGCGAAAATGTCAGCGGCTACAAGTCTTCCATCATCTTCGACGTGGACGAAGACGCAAAAGTGTACCTGGAGCGCCAGGTGGGCTTGCGCGAAGCCAACCGGCTCATGTCGTCGGAGCTGAATATCTGGTATTGGGACGTGCGATTTTTCAAACCGCTTCAGGAAGAAGAGTTTGAAGCACGCGTTAGCCCAGCCGGGCAAATTGTTGGTTACGATCACAAAATCCAGGAAGCCCGCGCGGGAGCTAACCTCGAGCGGGCCGCGGCGCAATCCGTCGCCGAAAATTTCATCAGTGCGAAACTGGGTGTGAATCTCCGCGGCTGGGATGCTCTACCCGACGAAGCGAATTCCAAGAAGAAACCGAACCGCACGGATTGGGCGTTCACCTGGGAAAAACACGGCTTCCGCGCGAAAGATGCTCCGTATCGATTGCAAGTGACCGTGCAGGGCGACCGCGTCGGCGGGAGCGAAGAAATCCTCAAAGTTCCTGAAACCTGGCAACGCAGCTACCAGCGCCTGCGCTCGACCAACGACACGCTGACACTGGCCTTCAGCGTCCTCTACATTGCGTTACTTGTCCTGGCGGTCTGGTTTGGAATCAAGCTTACCCTTCAGGGACAAACCCGTTGGCGCGGGGCCATTTTGCTCGGGTTGCTGGTGGCCGCGCTGCTTTTCTTGCAGGGCCTGAACGATTGGCCCTTATGGAGCGCCAGCTACGATACAAGAGTTTCTTACAGTACCTTCCTGGCCGGGAAGCTGGGCAACGCGCTTTTGTTCGCGGTCCTGTCCGCGCTGACCATCACGATCGTGCTTCCAGGGGCGGAACCGCTTTACCGCTCCTGCTGGCCGGAACGTTTGCGGCTCTCCAAAACCTTCACGCTGCGCGGGTTGCGTTCAAAAGAGTTTTTCTCCGCAGCGGTGGTCGGCTTGTCCCTCGCGGCCGTGCACATTGGCTATGTGGTGGGATTCTATGTGGTGGCAAATTGGCTGGGCGCCTGGGCCCCGCAGGAAGTCAACTACCAGGAGTCGGTGAACACGCTCTTCCCGTGGATCTCCGCCGCGGCCATCGGGCTGCTGGCTGCGACCAACGAAGAATTCACTTTCCGCCTCTTTGCCGTTCCTTTTTTCGAGAAGTTTACAACGTCGCGCTGGCTTGCCGTGATTGTTCCGGCGTTTCTCTGGAGTTTTCTCCACTCCAACTATCCGCAGGAGCCCGCGTACATCCGGGGCATTGAGATCGGATTGATTGGCATGGTTGCGGGACTGGTTATGATGCGCTGGGGCATCCTCGCGACGCTCATCTGGCACTACACGGTGGACGCATCGCTCGTGGGTTTGTTCCTGCTGCGTTCGAACAGCCTTTATTTCAAGGTGTCCGGCGTGGTGGTGGCAGCTGCGGCCGTTGCGCCGCTTTTGTTTGCCGGCATCTCTTACCTGGCGCGCGGCGGATTCGAGGCGGATGAAGACTTGCGCAACAGCGCAACTCCGCGGCCAGACCTGGACCTGGCCATGGCTCAGCCCTCCAGCGTTTCTGCTGCAGCAACGCGGCGCTATGACGCCCTGGCGCCGGAAATGATCGCCTTTCTCGCCGTGTGCCTGCTCGCCGGAGCGCTCGTCAGTTGGCGGTTGAAGCCCGAATCCATCGGCGATTATTTGAAACTGTCAGTGAATGCCAAGACGGTGCGCACCAAGGCGGACCAGATCCTCCGCGGACGTGGTGTGGATCCGAGTTCCTTCAAGTGCGCCGTGATATTCGCAGACATCGTGGACCCGTTCACGAACGAGTTTCTTCTTATGACAAACAAGTGCCGGGAGCCCTCTGGCAGGCGCGCTATTTCCGCGATAGCCAGCCCGAAGAGTACGCCGTCAAACTCCAGCCGGACGGTTCGCTCTTCGCGGTGCAACACAAAATCGCGGAAGACGCCGCCGGAGCTTCACTGAAAAAGGAAGAAGCCGTGGCGCGTGTGGGAAAGTATCTACGGGAAGAAAAGAAGCTGGACCTGAGACAGTGGACGCTGGTGGAAACGGATTCCGAAACGCGCCCCCACCGTGTCGATCATTTGCTTACCTGGCAGCAGAACGATCCCATCGACTCGAATGCTTCTGCCGCAGCCGAGGCAGGCGGTCACGCGTACGTGCGCGTACGGGTGGCGGTGCTCGGCGAGGAAACCACCGACTATCGGCGCTCCTACTTCCGGCGTTCCGGTTCCGCCGACGAAGACGAGCCGGCCAGCGAGGGTTTCAGCACGTTCATCAAGATTCCCGATGATTGGCGTCGCAAGCAGGAGGAAACCACACTGCCCCGCGAGGCGTTGACCTACAGTCCCATCGTGCTTGTGGTTGGCTTAGGCCTCACTGCGTTTATCATCTTCCTGGTAAATCTGCGCTCGGAGGCAGCCCGCGCGATTCCGTGGAAAAGGCTTTCCCTCTGGTCTGCCTGGAGCTTTGTTTCTTTTTACCTGTCCTTTTTCCTGAACGACGAAATTGCGAATGCTATGAACTCGTACAACACAGCGATACCGCTCAAAACGTGGCTCGGGATACTTGCCCTCAAGGAGATACTTGTCGGCCCACTCAATTTTGGTTTCCTGGTGCTTCTGTTCGGTGTTGCGTGGTATTACGCAAAGTTGGCGTTTGGCGAAGAGCGGCTTCCGGGCTGGGCAGGAATGCCAGGGAAATACTACCGCGATGCCTTGTGCATCGGCCTGGGAGGAACCGCCGGCCTGCTGGGATTGGAGCGGATTCTCGCCGCCGCTTCAATGCATTGGCCGACTATGCATCGCTACCTAGATGTTTCCTTCGGGCAGGACTTCGACGCGGTTTTTCCTGTGGCTTCGGTCCTTGGAGGGACTTTGCTCGGGGGTCTGAAAATGGCGGCCTATATTGTGCTCATCCCCTCCTTCATCGCGGCAAAAATCAAAAACGCTTGGCTTCGCGCTCTCCTGTTCCTCGTTGGCGTTCTGGCAGTCGTCGGCGGAGGTTGGGGCAGTCCTGTGGATTTTGCGAAGCAATTCCTGGCGCGGTTCATTCTTCTCGGCGTGTTGGTCTTCGGTGTGCGCTTCGTGATGCGCTTCAACCTGTTGGGATGCTTCCTGGTGATTGCCGGAATGGCACTGGTAAGTGGCGCTGCCGAGTTGCTGGCGCAACCGGATGCCTTCTTCCGCAGTAATGGCTACGCTGTCGTGCTCGTGATGGTTCTCCTGTTTGCCTGGCCCTTGGCCGCCTGGCGCATGAACTCTGCGCAGGAGCTTGCTCCAGGCGCAGGCTCTGGGGCAACCGCCTAAGCCTAAGGGAAACAACTCAAGCCGAAGGGACCCGAGAACCCAGGCAGGCGCAGTCGCGGAAGAGCGGTCTTTCGGTGCCTTTCTCGAAACAAAATCCCCAGGATGGACGTCGTTACCAGGGAGGAGCTACGCTCACGCTTCGGGTATTCGTCCGTCCAATTTGGATGAACACCGCGGTAGCCAGCCTAAAGCGGAATGCAGAGTTTTGCTCTAACCTGTTGTTCTGCAATCGGTAAGTTGGCCACGCGCGAAAAGAAAGCGAAACATGCAGCTCCCCAGATGGGCTTTTGCCTTGGCCGATGAAAACGGTTGCTCGGGCAGCACCAATGCCGCCCTAGCCTCGGTGAACTCTCTGCCCAATCTCGACGAGCGCGCACTGTTGGCGGAAGCGCAAGCCGGCAACCGGGCCGCTTTCGAGGAATTGGTTCGCCGCTTCGACCGCGACGTCCTTCGCTTGGCCCTGAACCTGATGAAACGCCCGGAAGACGCCCGCGACGTTTATCAGGAAGCTTTCCTCAAGGTTTACCGGAACCTGCACCGCTTCCGCTTCGAATGCAGCTTCTATACTTGGCTCTACCGTATCGTGACCAACGTCTGCTTGGACCATCTGCGCCGCCGCCAAGCGCGCCCCGAAGATCAGGCGCCGGAACCGAATCCCGGCCACCACGAAGAGGGCGTCACGGATTTTTTTGAACGCCAGCGCGAGCACCGGCCGACGTTGGACCCGGAACGTTCCATGATGGGGCTGGAAATCAAAGCCCGTATCGCCCGCGCCATGGAGCGCCTGTCGCCACGCGAACGCATTGTTTTTGAAATGAAGCACTATCAAGGCCTGAAGCTCCGCGCCATCGGCGACGCGCTCGGCACCACTGAGGAAACGGTGAAGAACTCTTTATTTCGCGCCACGCGCAAACTCCGCAACGAGTTGGGAGGTTTGCGATGAGCCCCTTCGAAAAGAAAATGAACTGCAAAGATGTTGCGCCGCTTTTGGTTTTTTATGTTTGCGACGAAGTCTGTGAAGACGAACGGAAGTCGATCGAAACGCATCTGACAAACTGCAAGGCCTGCTCCGAACAGCTGGCCGAGGAGAAAGAATTTCATTCCACGCTAGTCTCTGCTCCGCAAGCCGCCAACGAGCTAGATGCTTCTGGGATTCTCCTCTCACAATGCCGCAGTGAACGCGAGGAAGCTCTGGATGATCTTCATGCACCGCCGCTTCAGGAACATTGGCGGCCCTTCGGCTGGCTGCGCCGTAGGTGTTCTGGCCGGAACGCAAGTCGTTCCCTGGTTGCAACAGAATCCGAACACCACCGGCCAAGCCGTGAGAGTGCGCGCCCGTCAGCCGCTCACACCCGACCAGCTCTCCAACATGGTAGTCAGCGGCTTGACACCCTCACCGGGCTCAGATTCTCTCACCGTTCAACTCCAAGTTAGTGCCGAACAGCCGATGGTGCTCACAGGCAGGGTTGACGATGCCAACATGCGCCAGGTGCTTACCTACGTGGTCGAAAACAGCGAGCGATTTGATGCCGGAGTGAGACTAGACTGCCTCGATGCGCTGAAAGCGGCGGCGGGCGACCAGCAAGTACGGGCGGCTCTGCTCAGCGCTGCGCGCAAGGACCAGAATCCGGCCGTCCGCCTGAAGGCTTTGGAAACTCTGCGCGACGCAGCAGGGGAAGATGATGTTCGCCAGACGCTGCTGGATGCGTTGGAGCATGACAGCAATCCGGGCGTGCGCGTGGAAGCGGTGAATTTGCTGGTGAATTCGTTAAATGGCGAAGCCCCTGGCGCCGACACTGCTCAAGCGCCGGAAGGATCGGTCGTGGCCCCTACGCCTGCGCCCGGCACACAGGGCGACGAAGAGATCGACCATGTGGTGAAAGTGCTTCAGGAGTTGCAGCGCCGCGACCCGAGCCGCTACGTGCGGCTGCGCAGCGCCGCCGCATTGCGGCAGATTGGCCCGCGCGAAGTGCAGTAATCGAGCGGCGGGAATCGTCAGAATGAGATTTTATTTCCGTGATGCAAGTGAATTCTGATCGAAAGGCTTTTTTTCGGGCGCGCCACGCCGTCTTGCTCTGGGCGGTGGCAGGGATTGTTTCTGTGGCGCAATTTGCGTCCGCTGCGTCCGCCTCTGGCGCAAAAGACCCCGCTGCTCTCCCTGAAAATCCGGGCGCGCCGCGCACTTCGATTTTTCGCAGTGGCGTTCTCGAAACCAAAGAAGGGTTGACCCTGCGGCTTGTCGCGGACCTCGGCTCGGTAAATATCACGCCCATCGAAGCAGGTTCTCCTCCGGTCGTGCGTTATACCGTGCACGTCGAAACGGACGCGCACGGACGCGAGGCCACACAGCTCCTGAAGAATTACTCCCTCAAGGCCGGAACTTCTTCCACCGGCGTGGAAATTGCCGGCACGCGCTTTCCCCAGGCCGCACACTTCGCCAACGCCCAGTTCTGGGTGCAATTCGAGATCGCTATACCCCGCAATTACAACGTGGAAGTGAACACAGGCGCGGGCGACATCACCACCGGAGATATTGCCGGTACCGCCTTCCTGAAGACGCAAGGCGGAAACATCTCCGCCGGGCGCATCGGTGGAACAGGGGTTCGGGAAATTTCGCGCGGCCGGCCGGTCGCCAGATTGGAAACCGAAGGCGGCCACATCAAGGTCCTTGATGTGACGGGAGACTTGACCGCGTTCACCGCCGGCGGCCACATCAACGCGGGCAACATCACCGGGGACGCTTCGTTGCACAGCGGCGGCGGACACATCCGGGCGCGGCAGATCGGAGGCCGCGCAGATTTGGAGACTGCGGGCGGCAACATCACGGTGGGGCAAGCCGGCAGTTTTGTGAGCGTGCACACCGGCGGAGGGCAGATTGATTTCGGTGAAGTAAAAGGCTCCGTGCGCGCCCAGACCGGTGGCGGCGGCATTCACGTCATTTACGTTTCCGGCCCCATGGAAGTGGAGTCCAACGGCGGCAGCATTTGCTTGACGGGGGCTTCCGGAGCGGTCCAAGCCGCCACTTCGGGAGGCAGCATCACCGCCTGGATCAATCCAAACGCCCCCGCGGGCAGAGGGCCAGCCCGTCTCGAAGCCCCTTCACAGCTTGCCTCCGGCATGGGGGACATCATCGTGTACCTTCCGCGAAACCTCGCGGTCAATATTGATGCCGTGGTGGCCAACGGCACCGAGCAGCACATCGAGGCGGATTCCGCTCTGCACTTGACCATGCAAGGACCCGTGAACGGAATCGGCCAGGTTCGCGCTCTAGGCGTTCTGAACGGAGGCGGTGCCCCGCTGAGGCTGAGAACCACCGGCGGCAAAATCCATCTGCAATACATCGACGAGCAGCTTGCTCTCCGCAGCTCGCTCATGCGCGAACAGGAGGAGCGCCTCAACAAACGACTTGCGGAGGCCGGCCTTGACCCCGTTGTTTTCCATTGGCCTGCGGACCCTGTGTCGATCGGACCTGGCGACAGAAATTCTTCGTCCAAGCAGCAAGGCGACCAGCAGAACGACAATATCGACTGGCTCGAAAAATGGATCAATAGTCTCGAGCTTGCTTTCCGGGGGAGCATCAGCGAGGACCAGAGCGAATTCCTGAAGCGGCTTACCTATCATCCCGATCCCGTCTATCCGGACCTGGCGCGCCGCGCGGGAATCCATGGCTTCGTAACGCTCCAGGTCAAGTTCACCAAGGATGGCCGCGTCGAAGTGCACAAAGTTTTAGAAGGCGAGCCCGTCCTTGCCGATGCCGCCATCGATGCGGTGAAGCGCTGGCGAGGGAGACCTGCCTGGATCAAAGGAAAACAGTGTGAAGTGATTTCGACGGTCAAGTTTGATTTTCAGTTGCACTGAACAGGAGTGCAGCGAGCGCCAACGATTTTCGTTTGGGGTCCTCGGTTCTGCAAATTGCAATTCAAGGGGGTAGAACGCTATGTCACGTCACAGCTTCCGGGCGACAGTTTTTTGTTTTTCCTTTTTGCTTGCGGCCGCGCTGTGGGCCGCTCCCGGGTATGCCATCAGCAAAGACTTCAACCAAACGGTTCCGCTGCAACCCTGCGGCACGTTTGAGCTGCAGAATGTTAACGGTCCCGTTGACGTTCAAGGCTGGGACCGCAACGAGGTGGAAATTCATGCCGTCAAAACGGCGAAGCAACAGGAAGCCGATCTCGATCGCGTTTCGATTGAGGTGGACGCGCGTCCCGATGCGGTCGCGGTCACCACGCGGTATCCGCAGAATGAAGGCGTGGAAGTCGCTGTAGAATACACCATTCATGTGCCGCACCGTGTGCGGGTCGAGCACATCGGCACGGTCAACGGCATGCTGCGCGTCACCGGCCTCGAGAACGTGGAAGACCTGCATACGGTGAACGGAGACATCGAAGTGTTTGAAGCCGGTGGCAACGTTCACGCCCGCACCACCAACGGTAATGTGCGCCTCGAACTGGCCCACGAGCCCGACAAGGCCGGAGCCACTGCGGAGACCACCAATGGGTCGCTGGTCGTCGCTGTGCCTTCCGACCTGCAGGCCGAAATCGAAGCAAAATGCATGAACGGAAACTTCTATTCCGAGCTCCCCATTACCATGGAGAGCACGGAACGCCCCCGGGAAATGCACGGCAAGTTAGGCGGCGGCGGAGCGCCGATTCACCTGCGCACGGTGAATGGCGGGATCCGCCTGATTGTTTTGCGTTCGAGCGTCTGACCATTTTGCCGCTGCTGCGTCTAAGTGCTGAGGAGGATGGGACGAAAATGAACAAGCGCCATCTTTGGATCACCGGAGGGATCGCGGCACTCAGCCTCGCGCTGATCGCTCTACCCGCGCCTCCTGCAAACTCACAAACATCGTGTCGGGGTGACTCCACTCTTGCCCGGCTGGAACAGAAACTGGAACGGCTGCAAGCCAGGCTGCAAGGGCGTGACCAGGAAGCCGTCAAACTGGCCAAGCTGAACGCGATGCTAGCCTCTTCGCAAATGGCTCTCGCGCAGCACCGCCAGGCCGTCGAGCAACTAGAAGCCTTTCCGCAATTGGCAGATGGCGACGATGGCTTCACTGGATTGCTCGATGAGGAGAACTCCAGTTGGCTGGGCGTTGAACTGCGCGAAGTGACGAGCGACACCGCGAAGGACCTGAAGCTCCCCGCCGAACGCGGCGCAGTTCTCAGCTCTATCGTTCCCGACAGCCCCGCCGCAAAAGCGGGCCTCAAGGAAAACGACGTTGTGACGGAAATCAACGGCCAGCGCGTCGAAGGCGCCGCGCAATTTCGCCGCATGATTCGTGAAATTCCTGCGGGACGCACGGTGCAGCTCGCGGTATGGCGCGATGGCCGCTCCCAGGCAGTAAGCGTCACCCTGGGTAAAGGGGAAGAGCGGCATCACTCTTTTAAGATCTTTACTCCAGGTCCTGGCGCTCCGGGTAGTTTCAGTTTTAGCATGCCGGAAATTGCTCCGATTCCGCCCATGGAGTGGGACGGCGGCAGGTTCCTGCTGGGCGGCCAGCCGCGTCTCGGCATTGATGCGGAAGAAATCAACGGCCAGCTGGGTTCCTTCTTCGGCGCGCCCGATGGCGAAGGCATTCTGGTTCGCGACGTGAGTTCGGGTTCAGCAGCGGAAAAGGCGGGCGTAAAGGCCGGCGACGTCATTACTTCCGTCAACGGCGAGCGCGTCCGCACTGTCGGCGATTTGCGCGAGAAACTCATGGCCAAGCGCCAATTGAAAGATAGGGATAAAGACAAGGACCAGAGCCAGAGTGTGAAGCTCGGCATTGTGCGTAACAAGAGCGAGGTTTCGCTGACCGTAGAGTTACCGGCTCCGGCGCACGGCACGAAGCACTTGATCTCGCATCGCACCAACATTTGAACAAGCCCTAATCTAAGTCATCAGTTTTCAGTCGCTATTGAAGAAGGCCTCGCTCTAAAAAAACACCTTCTCGGACGCGAGGCTTTTGCTTTTTCGATGCTTCCTGAAGGTAGACCTCGGAGAAACCAGCAGTTTGGCCTTGGATTCTCGCCGAAGCAGTGTGTATTCGTCAGCGTTCTTCCCCGGGCAATGAAGCGAGCCCTGCATCGAAAGCAGCGTAGTGGTGATGGTGCTCTTCGGGCTCATTCAGCGCAATGTCCCCGCGTTGGACCCACGCGTGCGCTTCCAATCTGTCATTTTCTTTCCGAATTC
Source organism: Acidobacteriota bacterium (assembly GCA_003223255.1). Classification (GTDB taxonomy): domain Bacteria; phylum Acidobacteriota; class Terriglobia; order Acidiferrales; family UBA7541; genus Acidiferrum. The sequence goes on from QHYJ01000016.1 coordinate 54,001, forward strand.
CGATACGCAACTGCGAGGCGATCCCTTGCCGGCCGAGCAGCCACCAAAACGTCAGAGATTTTGCAAGACAAGAGGGATGAACCAGCCCATGGCGGTCCGCGGCGTTCACCATGCGCGCAGTCAGCGCCACGCGCTTCTTCGCGGAATCATGATCCATTTGGGGAAGGCGATGCGAAAGAGATTTTTGCAACGTGGTTTGCGTCGAGCGAAATCCGCGCAGCCGCAAACTTAAGGATACGAGTGCCAGCGTCACGGCCGCGCGCAAAAACAGCATTTGCGCCGCTGGCTCCAGCGCCCTAAATCTCCGCAGGCTTTCCAGCATCAGCGGGCAAGACTTGCAGCAAACCGTGCTCGACCAGGCGGCACAACAGTTCCGTCAGGTTTTCGCGCAGCAGTTCCGGCTGGACATCGTATTCTGCGAGCAGTTCCTGGTAGGCAGCGTCGATGTTCGGTGAAGTGGTCACTAGTTGCCACATGCGCGTGCCGGTCTCATCCAGACCGAAGTATTGTTCGGTTTCCAAGTTCAGCAAAACCGATTCTTGATCCAGAAGCCGCACGAGGACGTGTGTGGGTGCGGCAGCGCGCTCCGTAAATGTCAACAGCGGCACATCCCCCCCTGCAAATCCCGGCGATCGAACTTTGCTGCCGGCAAACTCGTACTTGGACATTATTCTACCGGGGATCGCGCGGCTTGGCTACGCAGGGTCGGCAACTTCAATCGTGGCGTTACCGCGCCGTTGCCCAATAACCCTGAATTCCTTAAGTTAGCTTCTAATCCGGGTTCAGGAGCACATAACCTGTCATCTCGGCGAAGAGATCCCTCTTCACCTTCGCGAGTCAGCGCAATGCGGCAGCGACAAAATTTTCACTGGGCTTAAACCAAAAAGGCCGGCCACGCTTGGCGGAGCCGGCTCGGACGGACAGACGATTTTGGTCAGGACTTCTTCTTTTTCGTGCTGACTTTGAGGTCGATTCCCGGCGCCATTTGCTGCAACTGTTCGAGGCCCGCCTTGGCCTGCTGGCCGTACGTGCCATTGGGATCCAGTTCGATGGCCTTCTGGTAGGCCTCAATGGTCCCCGGTGCGAATTCCGGTATCTCTTTGTCTCCAACTTTCTTCAACGTCATCTTGTAAACGAGCGATGCGCCCAGCAAGTACCAGGTCTGCGGGTTCTTCGGATCCAATTCCGCGGACTTTTGCAAGGGTTCTACGGCGTCTCCCAGGCGGTTCGCGTTGTACAAGCTGATGCCGAAGTTTCTCCAAGCGGTGGCCGCGTTGGTGGGATCGAGCTCCGCGCTCTTCGTGTAAGCCGCTTTGGCTTCGTCGATTTTTCCCGCGCGTGCCAGCACGTTTCCCAGATTGTTGTAGTAGCCCGGCACGTCTGGCTTGGCGGCAATGGCTTGCTGATAAGCCTGCGCGGCTTCTTCGTTGCGCCCCGCCGTGTCGTAAGCCTCTCCGAGCTTGGCCCACAAAAGATGCAGGTTGGGATCTTTCTCACCGGCGGATTCCTGGGCCGCCTTATATTCTTTTGCCGCCTGATCGGCAAGATCCGCCAGTTTTTGCTTGGCGGCTTCACGTTGGTCGGGTTTGGCATTCTGTAATTCCGCCTTGGCTGCTTTCTCTTGTTCGAGAATGGCATTTCCCGCGTTAAAGTGTGCTTTCATCCCCTCAAACTTGGTCTTGGCCTCTTCCTGCTTCTTCACCTGCTCTTCAGCCGCGGCGCCTTGCTTGGCCATGATCTCTTTGAAATTCGCATCCGCCTTGGCCTCTTCTCCGCTGCCTACCCGTACCTTCGCAAAGTCGTAGGGCGGCTGTTTGTCGTTCGGCGGCGGAAAGGCGGTGATGGTGAGTGTGTAGATGCCCGTGCGGAGATTGGTAATGCTGTACTTGCCGTCGCTGTCGGTTTTGGCCTGTAGTTTCGCGCCTTGATCGCTCGCCGCCTGCACGGTCAACCCGGCCCAGGGTTTTCCATTAACGTCCATAATTTGCCCGCTGACGGACCCTGTCTGGGCCGCCGCACGCGGGGCCATTCCACAAACGAGTGGGGCGACGAGAATTGCCGCCAGCAACACCGACTTATTGAAAATCTTCATGCTCCATTCTCCTTTTCGTGAGGGAGCTAGTCCGGATTTCCGAACCCTTTTCGCCTGTCTGCCGCAGGCCGGCCCCATTATCGCTCTTGTTCGCGCCGGTTTCCAAGCCTGCCTGGCGCAGGCAGGTTGGTTTGCCGCGCGTAGCGCAAAACATTTGCGTGCTTGCGAAGCTCAACGCCCGGCGGAAACCACTCGGCGATACGGAAGAGGGTCGGTGGACCCGGCCTCGGCAAACGCGCGCAGCCGCAGCAAGCAGCTGTCGCACGCGCCACACGCAACGTCTTCTTCCTGATAGCACGACCACGTCAAATGCAGCGGCGCGCCCAGCGCGAGGCCGCGCCGGATGATTTCACTTTTTTTCATGGTGATGACTGGCGTGACCATGGCAATCTGCGTTTCCGGCCGCGTCCCCACGCGAATCAATTCCTGAAAAGCTTTGTAATATTCCGGCCGGCAGTCCGGGTACCCGGAGCTGTCTTCCGCCACCGCGCCGATATAGATCGCGCCGGCTCCAATCACTTCCGCCCAGCTCACCGCCACGGATAGAAAATGCGCATTGCGAAAAGGAACGTAGGTGACCGGAATCACGCTGCGGTGCGACGCCGGCGCCCCCAACTCATTTTCCGGCACAGCGATCTTCTCGTCGGTCAGCGCGGACCCGCCAATCATGAGAAAATGGTCGAGCTGCACCACCATCCGTTCACGCACGGCGTAGAAGTCCGCAATTTCTTCGAACGCCCGCCGTTCTCGCCGTTGCGTCCTCTGGCCATACCCCGCATGCAGCAGCGCAATGTTCCCGGTGCCGTGCCGTTCGCGCGCAATCGCGGTGCTGACGCAGGAGTCCATGCCACCGCTCAGCAGCACCACCGCTTTTCGTGAATCACTCATTTCCTTTTACCGATCTGGCAGCCACGTTTGCCATTCGTTTCTTCTCCTTTACTTCCTTTGCCTCCTCTACTTCCTTTACCTCATACGCCTTTCAGCGCTGGATCCCAAATAAACTTGTGCAATTGCAGCCCCAGCCGCACCGGCAAACCATCCGCCAGAATCCACTCTGCCAAAAGACGCGGCTCGAGTCCCGGCCATTTTCCCTCTGGATCTTCAAACACCGGAGAAAACAAAACTTCTCGCACCCGTGCTGCCAGCCTATGCTCCCGCGAAAACTCTCGCGCGAACTCGTAATCGCGCCGTGTCGCGAGCACGAATTTCACTTCATCGTTTTCCGTCAGTTCTGCCAAATTGTTCATGTCAAACGTGTCCGGCTCGCCGGAATCCGGGCACTTCACGTCGACAATCTTGATCACTTCCTTCGGCATCCGCCCGATAAATCGTTCCCCGCTCGTCTCGATGATCACCGTGTAGTCTGCCGCCAGCAGATTCTCCGCCAGCGGGTAAATCTCCTCTTGCAGCAGCGGCTCGCCGCCCGTCAATTCCACCAGCGGCACCGCCGCTTCCGTGGCTCTTTGTCCCGCGCGGCGGCCCGCCAATTCGTCCACGCGCGCCAGAACTTCCTCGACCGTCATCTTCTTCCCGCCGTGGAACGCGTACGCCGTATCGCACCAGGTGCAGCGCAGGTTGCACCCCGTCAACCGCACAAAAATGCACGGCAAACCGGCGCGGGTTCCTTCCCCCTGAATCGATTTGAAAATTTCAGTGATGACCATAACCGTGGATGCCTCAGCATGGCTTGCCTGCTGCATGCAGGCCGCCGCATTCAAATTACTGTCCGCCCTTGGCTCGGCCTCTGGCTTTTCGGGGCCACAGCCAATACGCGGCGATAAAAAAAATCACGCCCCCTAAGATAAGCCGCGAATAACCGGCGGAGAGCCCCAGAAAGCGGAAGACCAACACGTAGCCCAGCGCCACCAAAATCGCTGGAATAAGAATGATGAGCAACGCGCGGTTCATTTGTTTGTCCTAAGCCTCATCCGCAAGAATCGCCCTTTTCCTGGGGGGCAGCGCCGCTGCGACTGGTAGCATGACAAAAGCCACCATTGAGCTGATCGCCAGGATTTCTTTCCTACGGAATTCCCGCCAACCACGAGCGTAAGGTTTGGAAGGGTCTGTCATAGCGCTTTTGCGCGACCCGCTAGACTAACTTCCCGGTCTGTACTGCGCCCGGCTTGTGTCCGTCTCCCACAAAACCACGTCGGTCACGTTCGCGCCCGGCGGCATACCTTTCAATTGCTTTGTAAGCTCGTCGTAAAAATACTTGGCCACATTTTCCGCCGAAGGATTCACTTTCGTGAAAGGCTCCAGGTCGTTCATGAACTGGTGGTCCAGCCGCCCCATGACCTCGCGAATAATCTGTTTCACCTGCACGAAGTCCACCAGCAAACCAATCGAATCGAGTTGCGGCCCCTCTACAGTCACGCGCACCCGGTAATTGTGCCCATGCGGATTTTCGCACTTACCTTTGTAGCCGCGCAGAGCATGCCCCGCGGAAAACGTCTCTTCCACACTGACTTGAAACATGTCGCTCCAAACGGTCCCCGCCTGTTTTTTCCGGATTTCTTGTTCGTAACGCTTCAGGCGGGACTTGCCGAATTCGCTGCTTTCTCTTTGCCGCGTGCGTCTAAAAACCGCGCCACCTCGTTCGATTCGTGCGTCACCCGGTAGCGCGGCAGGGACTCTAGAAAAATTTTACCATAGGGCATCCGCTGAATCCTCGTATCCAGCAGCGCCAGCACGCCGCGGTCGCTTTTCGTGCGAATCAGCCGCCCAAATCCTTGCTTCAGCGACAGCACCGCTTGCGGCACTTGAAATTCCGCGAAGGCATTGCGCCCGTCTTCCTGCAGCGACTGCACCCGCGCCGCTACGACGGGATCGCTTGGCACCGCGAACGGCAGCCGGTCTACGATCACGCACGATAACTGCTCCCCCGGCACGTCCACGCCCTGCCAGAAGCTGGCCGTCGCGAACAGCACCGCCGCTTCCGTGTTCTTGAACCGTTCGAGCAGCGCCGATCGCGGCGCCGTTCCTTGCAATAACAACGGGAACGAGACGCGCGAGCGCACGCGTTCATACAAATCGTTCATTTGCGTGTAGCTGGTGAACAGGCAAAACGCGCGGCCCTGGCTGTGCTCCAGCAATTGCACGATTTCATCGGCCGCTTTGGCCGAGAATCCCGCGTCGCGCACGTCCGGCATTTTGCGCGGCAAGTACAGCAGCGCTTGCTGCCGATAATCGAATTCCGGCGGCAGCGTCCGCTCCTTGGCATGATCGATGCCCAGGCGCTGGCGAATGTAATCGAATCGCCCGCCGACCGTCAGCGTCGCGGAAGTCAGAATCACGGTGTCGAATTGTTCGAACAGCCGCTGCCGCAGGATCTGGCTCACGTCGATGGGCGTGGCCGTTAGGAATACGCCCTTGTTGCGCCGCTCGTACCAATACACGAAATTTTTTTCATTCGATTCGAACAAAAATGTCAGTTCCTGCCGCAGCTCGAAGCCGCGCCGCGCCATGCGCGTCAGCTCTTCCGGTTTGTTGGTTTGCGCGGCCAGTCCGGTTTCCAGGCTTTTCAGGGAAGCGAGCAGCGCGTCGTACGTTTCCCGGTTCTGCTCCAGAAAAGCTTCGCGCTCCCGCCGCGAAAACGAAAACCGTCCTTCGCGCGGCGGAAACAATTCGAAAAAGCCCCGGCTGCGCTCGCGGATGCGCTGCGTTTTTCGCAGCAGCGAGGGCGTTCCCATGTGTAGCAGCCGCAGCGTCTGGTCCGTGTCCCGCGCCAGCTCCTCAAACCGGAAATTCGAGATCTGCCGCCCGAAATATTCGCTCGCCACGTCTTCCATCTCATGCGCTTCGTCGAACACCACTGCCGAATATTCCGGCAAAATGCTCCCGAAATCGTCCTGCTTCAACGCCAGGTCCGCGAAGAACAAGTGATGATTCACGATAATCAGCTCGGCCTCTTTCGCGCGCTGGTGCATCCCCGTCACGAAACATGGATTAAACGATGGGCACTTCTGCCCCGTGCAGGTGTCGCGCCGCGCGTCAAGACGCCCCCACAAGTTCGAATCGTCCGGCAAAAACGTCAGCTCCGCGCGGTCGCCTGTCTCCGTCAGCTTCGCCCAATCCTTGATCTGCCGCAGCGCGTCGACTTCCTCAAAACCCTTCAGCGGCGCCTGGTCCAGCATCTGATTTAATTTCGAGATGCACAGAAAATTCGACCGCCCTTTCATCACGGCAACCTTCAGGTTCGGCGCAAAGTGCTTCTGCAAAAACGGAATGTCTTTCTGGAAGAGTTGCTCTTGCAACGACTTCGTTGCCGTGGAGATCACCACGCGTCTTCCGCTGCAAATCGCAGGGACAAGATACGCCAGCGTCTTCCCCGTTCCCGTGCCCGCTTCCACAATCGCGTGGTGATGCGTTTCGAACGCATCGTGCACCAACTCTGCCATCTCCAGTTGCCCCGCGCGATATTCGTAGTCGGAGCTCACCACGGAGCAGTCGAAGCCGCCCTTCATGCATTTTTCAAGAAATCCGCCCGGGCCAAACACCTCTGGCATCGACGGCTTGCCGGTCCCGGCCTCGCCCCGCCCTTTGCCGCTAGCCTGCTTCGACTCCGCCTTGCGCACGTCCAGATCATCGTCTAAAGGCACATACTGCCTCCCGGCGATTTTGGGCTCCCGCAGGACCTTTTCCGCCGCTGCCGTGTTCGAATTGGGTTTGGTGTTTCCCACGACCTCACCTGCGTTCCGCTTAGCGCGGCTTGCGACCAGCTACGATAGCACACTGACTAGCGCTACCTCACGCGAAGCCCCGGCCCAGCCAAAAAACTGCGGATGCTGTATCTTAATGGGTTCAAGGTCTTTGGCAGTTGAGCAACGTGTTTCGTTTTTGGAGTGCCCGCCCTTCCTCCGGCACGTTACTTTCAACCGGGGACGTTCCCATGTTTTTCCAGGGTGGGGAAGGAAAACGCAAACCATGTTCGTGGGGTGTTTCATGAATCTCCGCAACGTTTTAACGGTCACGCTCTTGCTCGCCGCGTTCTCCCTGACCTCCTGCAGCGGCGCGAAAACAAGCGGGGGAGGGAGTGGAGGCAAAGCATCGGTCAGCCTGTCGATTTCGGATTCTGCTCCAGCGAACACGGCCATCATGAGCTTCACACTGCCGGTTCTCGGGGTCACGCTAACACCCTCAGGAGGAGGGAGCGCGGTATCCGTCGTGAGTTCCACGGCCAATTTTGAGCTGACTCGCTTGCAATCCGATTCCGCCCTGGTCGCCGCCAATGTTTCCGTTGCGGCTGCCAGCTACACGGCCGTGAACGTCACTGTTTCTGCGCCCAGCGCGGTCCTGTTCAACGGCTCCGGCGCAGCGATTGGCTCCTGCGCTAATGCTGCCGTCTGCGCGCTACAGGGAAAAGCTGCCACCATCACATTTTCATTCCCGACAGGCGCGCCGCTGGTTCTCACGGCAAATCAGCATCAGTGGCTGGGCTTGGACTTCAATTATAACAATGCGATTGTCTCCGCGACCGGGAGCATAACCGTCGACGTCACCCAGCCCAACGTGCTGACCGCGCTCACTACGCCGCTCACCGGTGTGTCTAACGGCGACTTTGCCAACATCGATGACTTCACGGGTCAGGTCACGGCCATCTCTAGCAGCAGCATCACGCTTAAGTCCACCGTGCGCGGCAGCTTGACCGCCTCCATCACCTCCACCATCCCGGTCAACGACCCGCAGTCTCAATGCACCGGCGGAGGAAAGCCGCTCTCCTGCATCCAAATGGGCTCCATCGTCAGCTTGCAAGGTGTGTTGACTAACACCGGCGCCGTGAACGGCACCGAGCTCGATATCATCGACGCGTCCACCTCGCCTGTTGACGAGGCCGAAGGCACCCTCTACGCCAACCCGGGCTGCGCCTCCGGTTTCGGGATGATTCTCAGCGACAGCTCCATCACCAGCAGTTCGCCTCTGGTAACCGCGGGCTTTGGAGCCAACATCTGTCTCACGCTCGGCACCAACGCTACCTTCACCATCGACGACGGCATTCTCACCAATCAGGGTGTGCCAACGGGAGGTTTCAGCAATCTCTTTGCAGGCCAAACCGTGCGCGCCAAAATTTCCAATGCGGTTTCCGGCAGCAACGTTATCAACGCAACGGCGTCCGGTTTCATTCTGCGTTTCTCGCGCCTCACCGCAACGGTCAGCTCGGTGACCACGCCGACTTTCACCATCACCGGTTTGCCTGCCTATTTTGCGGCGACTCCGACCACCACGCCTTCCGTGCAGACCTACACAAACGCCACCCTCTTCGAGGGCGTCTTGAGCGCAGGCCAGACGGCATCCCTGAGCGCGCTTTTTCTGAACCCGCAGACCTCGCAGCAGCCGTTCCAGGCCGCCAAGGTTCGCGTGCCCTAGATTTTCTCGGCCTCCGCAAGAGGCCACGGGCTCCCCAGCAGGTTTGGAGAGCCCGCCTTTTTTCATCGCAAATTTCTCGCTTCTTCCGTTCTCTTCTTGCGATCTTGCCACGTTCTGTTCTTTTTTCTCTCAACGGAACACGGACAGTGAATTCCTGGAAACAGCGACTAGCAAACGGCAAACTGAAAACTAGCTTCACGCCGGCAATGGCCCGCCTACCGTGGTAGTGGGCGGCAGCGGCTGCACCGCAGGCGTCGATGGCGCGCTCGTGGCCTGCGCGGGCTGGAAACGCCGGAACACCGCCAGCGAAATTGCTCCGATGCCCCAGAGAATCACAACAAACTTTATCCAGCCTCCTAGATGCGGAATCGTGGTGCACAACCGCACAATCACCACGCCCACGGCCATCCTTCCGACGAACGGCCAGAAATCGCTGGTGCGGCCCATCAGCCATTGCCCTACAACGGTCCCCACAATGATCTGAGCAAAGTACAGCGCCGCAGACCATACAAACAGGGTGGAAATGCCGATGAACAGTCCCACAACCGTGACGCAGGCAATGCATGCGGCGATCGGCACGCCAAACAGCACCAGCACGCCAAGCCCTGCGGCTGCCCCGTATTGCTCTGCGGATTTCACCGCCTCTTGCGAGAATGGCGTCATCA
>QHYJ01000016.1:63318-103897 GCA_003223255.1 Acidobacteriota bacterium
GATGAACCCGCTGATGTTCGCCTGGCCACCCATGGCCAGAACATCGCGCTGCACGTGGCCGTCAAGGCTGAGTCTCCCGGAAAGAGAGGTGACGCTTCCGCCGACAGTTGCATCGCGGTCGATGTTGATGTCACCGCCGCAGGTCATCACGTTTCGCCCGACCTTGCCCTTGATGGTGATATTTCCTGCATAGCCGCGAATGCTTCCATCCACCTGCCCGGTCATACGGACTTGTCCCGACGCGGAAAGCATGTCTCCAAGAACATGGCCCGATACTTCCACGTCTCCGCCCGCCACCAGCAAGTCGCCTTCGATGGTGCCGGCGATGCGAATTTGCCCGCCTGCGACATAGAGATCGCTGTGAATCACTTCGTCTTTCGCAATGGTTACGCGGTCTGCGTGGCGCAGTTCCGTGGCCGACGTCTGCGCCGGCATCATCAGCGCCGTGCACAATCCCGCAAACACCAGAGCCAGTGCCGACCTGCGGCGGATGCGCCGCCGCAGGAACATGACGCCCAACCCGCCCAGCGTCGCCAGTGCCAAAAATTCCAGTAGTGTGATCATGGATTGCCATCCTTTCCAGAAGGGGCTCTGGAAAATCAGCAGGCCCAGCAGGTTCGTTCCGCTGAAGCCCGCCTGCTCCAACTGTTGTTGCCAGGGATCAATGTATTGCGTATAAGGCGCGTACACACCGGTTGCCGCCAATCCAAAAGCCAGTCCCCAAATCCATTGCATTGAGCGCCGCGCCGCTTCCTGAAACAGCGCCAGGCGCGACGGCAGCGGCTCGGTGTCTTCGAGCATTGCCCGCGTCAGCAGCCGCGTTTCGCGCTCCAGCGCGCGCAGCAGCGTGCGGCAGCTCTCGCATTCTTGCGTGTGCGCCGAAACTTCCAGCCCGCGCGCGCGGTCGAGTTGCCGCTCGAGGTACAGCAGGCAGGTCATCTCGTCGAGATGCCTTATATTTTCTTCCCCGGTTTCGCTCATGAGGTCCCTCCTGCCGCCAGCGCCGCCTTGCCTTCGAGCGCCTGCCGCAGTTCATGCCGCGCGCGCAGCAGTACCACGCCCACGAAGGCGCGGCGCACCCCCAGCGCATCGGCAATTTCGTCGTAACTCATGTCCGAGTAATAGCGCATCACCAGCGCCATGCGCGCCCGCGCACGCATTTTTTCGAGCGCCTTGCGCACTTCCTCGCTGGAGCGCTCGTCGATCAATTTTTCCAATTGGCTTGGTTCGGGATGCTCCAGGGGCACGCTCTCCACGTCTTCGGTTTCTTTGTCTTGGCGGATTTTTCGCCGCCGCAGAATATCCCAGCAGTGATTCGCAGCCACTTTGTACAGCCAGGCCTGGAACGACCGTGTCGGATCGTACTGGCTGAGCTTGCCTTTCAATTTCATGAAAATTTCCATGGTGGCGTCTTCGGCGTCCTCCCGCGTGGGCAGGGCACGCCTACAGAAGCGAAAGATCGCAGGAGCATATTGCCGGTAAAGCTCGCCCCAAGCGTCCGCGTCGCCCGCCCTGGCACGGGCAATCGCCTCCGTCGGCTCGGTTATTCCCGGCGCGCTCATCCGGCCTGGTCTCTGCGTTTCCATAGCCTAGTACGCACAAAAGGCTGCAAATATTACAACTTGCAAACCGCTGCGATACCTTGTTCCTCTTCTAACCCGTTCATTTTGATTCGCTTACAGCCACATCCCCGGCTCGTCTCGCCCTTCCAGCAATATTACTGGTTCACCTCCACCCGCGAGGAACGCGCGCAGCGCTGCCTGGCGCAGGCAAGCGGCTCCCGCTGCTCCCCGCAAGGCGGGAAGACGCGGCCGCTTCTCCGGCAAGGTACGCCCTCTAACGGCGTGAGCTGGCCCCTGTTGGCCCCTTTTCGATTTTCCGATTTCGATGTTCTGCCTTGGCCGACGGCAAAGAGCAAAAGAAGAATCGAGGCGATGCCATACAACCGAGGTGCTTTCACGGTCCCGAAGGATAGCATATCCCTCCCCAGGACAATTCCTGTGTCGGCAGCCCGCAAACCATTGCCGGCCGGACGGCCTACACGCTTGATTCACCGAGCTACCGGAGACGTGGGTTCTTCCCGCACAGTGAGTTCCTCGCCGTGGTAGGCTTGTATTCTTGCGATTAAAGATTCCAGCCCGGGAAGAGGATGCTGATGGTGAGGGGGGAGCGATGCATTCATCGCGCTTGGGCGGGGACAGGGTTGGCGTGCAAAGTGGCGGGCGCTGTGGTGCTGGCAGGAGTCTTGTTTGGCGCTCCTTCCCTGTGGGCGCACCATGGGCTGGCGCAGTTTGACACCAAGCATCCTCTGAAGCTGCAAGGGACGGTTACGCGTTTCCAGTGGATCAACCCGCATGCGTATATTTTTGCGGACGTCAAAGACGAGAAAGGTAAGCTCACAAACTGGAAGCTCGAGTTGGGGAGTCTCGGGATGCTGACGCGGTTCGGCGGGTGGACGCGCGACACCTTGAAGCGCGGCGACCAGATCATCGTGGATGGCTTTCCGGCCAAAGACGGCTCGCCCTATATGTCATTGGCCACCGTGCAGCTTTCCAACGGCAAAATACTCTCGGCGGCTCCGTAGACATGCCCGACCTGCTGGCATTGTGCAAGTGGCTGGAGCAGACGGCGGTTGGCGCCGCTATCCGCGAATCGCTGTGGCTGTTCCCGGCGATTGAGACCGTGCATCTGCTGGGGATGGCGGCGCTGGTGGGGACGGTAGGCGTGCTCGATTTGCGCCTATTGGGATGGCTGATGCGGCGCGAGCGGGTATCCGAGCTGGCGAGCCGGCTGCTTCCCTGGGCCTGGGCGGGATTCGCCCTTCAGGTGATTACCGGAGCGCTGCTATTTTCTTCAGAAGCCGTCAAGGTGTACGGCAATCCCGCGTTTCGACTGAAGATGTTACTGATTCTTTTGACCGGCGTGCACGCGCTGGTTTTTCACTGGATCGTCAATCGGGATGTGGCAAGCTGGGATGACAGCGCGGTCTTGCCTGTCAAAGCGAAAGTTTCCGGGTTGGTTTCGATCCTGTTATGGGTGGGCATCGTCGCGGCGGGACGTTTTATCGGATTTGTGTGACCCCTGCTGGACTTGGACTTGCTAAGCTTGCGCGCCGGGGCGACGACGGCACATCTCACACGGCGCGCTTGAATCGATCCGGCGACGTTCGAATTCGAACCTTGCGACGGGCAACGTTGAGGCGTGTCTACGCAGCGGGGAGCTCGATGGTGACGGCGGCGCCGTGGGGCTCGAGGTTGTGCGCGTAGATGTGGCCGTTGTGCTCTTTGATCGTGCCGTAACACATGCTCAAGCCCAGTCCGGTGCCCTGGCCCACGGCTTTGGTGGTGTAGAAAGGGTCGAACACGCGGTCGAGGTCGCTGAAGCCGGGACCGGTATCGCTGAAGCGCACGACAATTTTTTTGGCTTCCAGGTTCCCTTCCACCATGATTTTCTTCTCCGGAGCCTGCTCGACGGCTTGCGCCGCGTTGGTGAAGAGGTTCACGAAAACCTGCTTGAATTGTCCTTCATTGATGGGAATGCGCGGGAGGTTCGAAGCAAAGTTCAATTCAAAACTGATTCCCGATTTCCGCCATTGATACTCGCAGAGCATCAGGGAATCGCGCACGACGGTGGCGATGTCCAGCGGCTTGCGCCCGTCCTGCAGCGGCCGCGCAAAACTGATCAGGTTGTCGATGATTTTCTTCATGCGGCGCGCTTCGGTTCCCAAGCGTTCCAGCTTTTGCCGCGCGTCGTTTTCCTTGGCTTGGTCTTTCAGCAAGTCGGAGTAGCCCATGACCGCGGTCAGCGGATTGTTCAGCTCGTGCGCCACTCCGTTGACCAATTGGCCGATTCCGGCCAGCCTCTCCTGCTGCACCAACTGGCTTTGCGCCTGCTGCAGGCGGTGGAGATTTTCTTTGGATTCGCGCAGCAGCCGGGTCATTTCCCGCGCCATCAACATTTGCCGCAGGAACACGCACACGGCCACGAGCAGGATGCCAATCAGCGTCACGGTCACGCGATAAGGGCGCAACTGGCTGGCGGCCGGAACCACGTACAACACGAGCAACCCGATCACCGGCATCGACAGGACCGCCAGTACGGCCAGAAATCCAGACACGTCCGACTCGCGTTCCCGCGCGGTTCCGCCCAGCCTTTCCGAGGGCACGTGGCGCGCGCGCACCGCAATCAGGATCAGCCAGCAGATCGCCGCATAGTCCGGCACGTCGTAGATGCTACCGCTGTAATACTCATTGCGATTCAGCGCCGAGTTCAACCACTGGTAAGAGAGCAGATACAGCGCGCTGGCGCCAAACAGTTGCCAGTAGATCTTGCGCCAAGCTCCTTCCGCGACCAACGCCATGCCGCCCAGCACGGCCATCAGCACCGCAAACTCCACGACGAAGAACGAGGAGGAATAGATGTTGTACACCGATTGGTCCATCAGGACGTATTCGTTGGGGAATACCAGGTACATGTAGAGGTAGACCCACCACAAAAGGAGAATCAGGAAATTCAGGGTGCTGAGAAGGAATTTCTGTTCGCGCTGCCGCGAGCCCGGGCGCAGGGCCGCCGCTGCCATCATCGGCACCGGCTGTAGCAACACCGGAATGTCCGCCCAAAACGGGTTGGGTGGCTCCCGGCCGGAGATGACTTCGTAGCCCAGCCAGGCTGCGAAGTTCGCCGCCACCAGGGCTGCGCCGAAGGCCATCAGGAACCAGAACCAGCGCGTGCGCCCGACGTTACTGAATCCGGCCCACAGCATCACCGCAACCGTGAGTAACCATAAGCCGGTTCCGCTCATGTCGGAGCAGGCGGTGAGCGCCGCGCCGGGCTTGGCCAACAGAGAAATGACGGTGTACACCAGCAGGAAACCGGCAACGGTGCCTACTTCCCAATGCGTCAGCCTTCTCATGCTTTCTTGCCTGACTCCCAAGGGAGAGCCGTGTGAACACGCCGCCAGCCTCCCTCATCCGGCTTGTTTGCAGCGGGCAGCCAACCACGGCGCTGTTTTTCCTAAGTCTATCGGGGAAACGGGCTCGTCAACCTGGCCCTGGATAAAATTTGTTGTGAAGGTAACCTTCGGGGCAAAGAAAAAGAAAAAGAGAAAATGAAGGGGCGTTCGCACCATGGCGGCTGAAGCGGGGTCAAGCGTTGGTTGTAGGAATCGCCGGCCTTCCGAGAAGGCCGGCAGATTCTTGACCGCATTGTTTCTGCCTGCTATCGTGAGGAGTTATTGTAGGCTCAGTGTAGCTACCTGAGCGCCAGGGCTCCTGTGGAGGGAGCGCTTTCGTCTCATGGGCCTGACCAAACTCGTAATCCGAGGCGCGCGGCAGCACAACCTGAAAAACATTAACGTCGAAATCCCTCGGAACACACTGACAGTCATCACCGGGCTTTCTGGCTCGGGCAAGTCTTCCCTAGCGTTTGACACCATTTATGCAGAGGGGCAGCGGCGCTACGTCGAATCGCTTTCCGCGTATGCGCGCCAGTTTCTGGATCAGATGGAACGTCCAGAAGTGGATGTGATCGAGGGCCTTTCGCCGTCCATCGCGATCGAGCAGAAAACCACCACGCGCTCGCCGCGTTCCACAGTCGGCACCATCACGGAAATTTACGATTACCTGCGCGTGGTGTACGCGTCGGTTGGCGTGCCGCATTGTCCGAACTGCCGCAAGCCCATCACTCGGCAATCCAGCGAGCAGATTGTGCAGGCCATCTTGCAGGGAGAAATCTGCAAGCCCGACGAGCGCATCATGATTCTGGCGCCCATCGTGCGGGGGCGAAAAGGCGCGTATCGCAAAGAATTGGAAAAACTCATTCCTCTCGACGATATTCCGGCGCTCGACAAGCGCAAGAATCACACCATTGAAATCGTGGTGGACCGGCTGCTGGTCAAGCAAGGTATCGCGGCGCGGCTGGAGCAGTCCATTACGACGGCGCTCAAGCTGGCCGGCGGGCTTGTGACCGTTGCAATTGTCGGCGGGAAAGAGCACACGTTTTCAGAAAAGCTCGCGTGTCCCGATTGCGGCATTTCAGTTCCTATGCTTGAGCCGCGGTCCTTCAGTTTCAATTCGCCGTATGGCGCATGCCCCGCGTGCAATGGGCTCGGTTCGAAATACGATTTCGATCCGTCGAAGATTATCAATGATTGGTCACGTCCGCTTTTCGATGGCGGGCTGGGACCAGGGTCGGGCTCGGCGATCCTGAAGCGCACGCTGGAACTTGGCGCGTACGCGCACGGCTTCAGCCTCGATACACCTTTCGAGAAATTTCCGGCGCGAATTCAGAGCATGTTGTTGTACGGGTATCCGCCGTCGAACGGCCGGGACGGAGGCGGTGAAAATGGGAAGGCCGGGAAGAGATCCAAAGGCGAAAAGGGCTTCCGCTTTCCTGGGATCCTGAAATTTCTCGAGAGAAATTTCGAAGAGTCCGGCTCGGACGCTTACCGCGAGTGGATGACGCAGTACATGTCCGCCACGGTTTGCAGCACCTGTCATGGAAAGCGGCTGCGGCCGGAATCACTGGCAGTGAAGCTTGCGGGACAGTCCATTGCGGATTTCACCGCGCTTTCGCTGAGCGCGGCGCGGCCCGCGGTGGACAAAATGCTCGCGCAACTCAGCCAGCGCCAAAAAGAAATTGCCGGGCGGCCGCTGGAGGAAATAGCGGAGCGCATCGACTTTCTTCTCGCTGTCGGTTTGGGCTATCTCAGTCTGGAGCGCTCTGCGGCGACGCTTTCCGGCGGCGAAGCGCAGCGGATTCGCCTGGCGACACAGATCGGGTCGCGCCTGCGCGGCGTTTTGTATGTTTTGGATGAGCCCAGCATCGGACTGCACGCGCGAGACAATGCGCGGCTGCTCGGTTCGCTAGAACATCTTCGCAACCTCGGCAACACGGTGCTGGTTGTGGAGCACGACGAAGACACCATTCGCCGCGCGGATTTTGTGGTGGACCTTGGCCCGGGGGCGGGCAATGCCGGCGGCTACCTGGTAGCACAGGGCAAGCCAGAACACATTGAAGCGACGGCCGAATCGCTCACCGGCCAGTATCTGAGCGGGGCCGCAAAAATTTCGGTGCCGGAAAAACGCCGCAGCCAGAACGGGAAAGCCATCCAAGTGATGGGCGCGACGGCCAACAATCTCAAGGAGATTGACGTAACCTTCCCGCTCGGGTTGCTCACCGTGGTCACCGGCGTTTCGGGATCGGGCAAATCCACGCTGGTGAACGACATTTTGTATCGCGCGCTGGCGCAAAAACTCTATCGTTCTTCGGAAGCCCCTGCCGCGCATCGCCAGATCCTGGGTACGGAGCACATCGACAAGGTCATTGAGATTGATCAGGCGCCGATCGGCCGAACGCCGCGTTCGAATCCCGCGACGTACACCGGCGTGTTCGCGCCGATTCGCGACTTGTTCGCCATGCTTCCCGAATCGCGCGAACGCGGCTACCGCCCCGGCCGCTTCAGCTTCAACGTGAAAGGCGGGCGCTGCGAAGCGTGCCAGGGCGACGGCCTGCGGCGCATCGAAATGAATTTTCTACCTGACGTTTACGTGATGTGTGAAGTGTGCCGAGGGCGCCGCTACAATTCGGAAACGCTGGCGGTGCGGTACAAGGGCCATTCGATTAGCGACGTGTTGAACTTGCCTTGCGCCGAGGCGTTGAAACTTCTGGAAAACATTCCGCAGATTCAGCAGAAGCTTTCGACACTGGTGGACGTGGGGCTCGGCTACGTGACGCTGGGGCAGTCCGCGACGACGCTTTCCGGGGGCGAAGCACAGCGCATCAAACTGGCGCGCGAGCTATCGAAACGGCAGACGGGGCGCACACTGTACATTCTCGACGAACCGACGACGGGGTTGCACTTCGATGACGTGCGCAAACTGCTTGACGTTCTGCAGCGGCTGGTCGATCTGGGAAACACCGTGCTCATCATCGAGCACCATCTCGACGTCATCAAGCAAGCGGACTGGATCATTGATCTTGGCCCGGAAGGCGGCGAAGGCGGGGGGCGCATCGTGGCGCAAGGCCCGCCAGAACAAGTCGCGCGTACCAAAAAGTCCTACACCGGCCAGGTGTTGGCCCGCGTGCTGAACGTCAACGGCTGCTCCAATGGCAACAACGGCAAAGGCAAATGAGGTCAAAGCAAGGATTCCTTTCGCCACGAGGCCGGAATTCGCAAACTCCCCTCGCGGTCTTCGCTCGGAGTGATAGGTGGCGCGGGTTATGTAAACATTCGTGATTTTGCTTTCGGCAATTTTCCGGGCAACTTCTTCTTGCAGGTCGCTGCTCTTCTCCGTAGAGTGAAGCACTTAGCATGAGCATCTACTCGATCCCGCCGCTGGTTCTCGGTGAAGTGCGCACGTATCCGCTGGCATCGCGCAAAAGCAAGGTCAACGTGCGCGAATTCGCCAAGCCTGCCACCACGAACGTATCCCTGACAAGATTCCTCGATTCGTTGCCGCGCATTCTCGCGGCGGAGAATCTCCGGCAACTCTTGAGCGCGGTGCATGCGGCGCGCAAGCACGGCAAAGCCATTCTCTGGGGCATGGGCGGGCACGTGATCAAGGTGGGCCTCGGGCCCGTCTTGATCGATTTGATGAATCGCGGCTTCGTTTCGGGAATCGCGATGAACGGCGCGGCGCTCATCCACGATTTCGAGATTGCGCTGGCGGGCAACACTTCGGAAGACGTGGAGGCCGCGCTCGGCGAGGGCCAATTCGGCATGGCCGAAGAGACCGGCAAGTACCTCAACGAGATCGCCAAGCTGGCGCAGCGGATTCGCATCGGCTACGGCGAAGCAGCGGGGCAATTTCTTAATGGCGGGCTCCTCGAAGCCAAGCACGCGGAGTCCAGCGTCCTAGCGGCCGCTCACAAACGGCGCATCCCGGTGACCGTGCATCTGGCGATTGGAACGGACATTCCTCACATGCACCCGGCGGCCGAGGGCGCCGCGCTTGGCTACGCGACGCATCGCGATTTCCGCCTGTTCTGCGCGTTGACCCAGGAGATGCATCCCGGCGGCGTTTATCTCAATTGGGGCTCGGCGGTTTTGCTGCCCGAAGTTTTTCTGAAGGCCGTTTCGGTGGTGCGCAATCTTGGCGTGCCGCTGTGCCCCATTACGACGGCGAACTTCGACTTTATTCAGCACTACCGGCCGTTGCAAAATGTAGTGAAGCGCCCCACTGCTTCCGGCCGCAACCATAAAGGTCCGGAATCCCGCGGCTTTGCCATTACCGGCCATCACGAGCTATTGTTGCCGCTCGTTGCCGCGGCGTTGGCGGCGGGATGGCCGAAGAGACGGTAACCGGGACATCGATGAGCCTCCTTGACGACAACCCGCCGGATCCGCTGAAAGGGCCGGGAGATTCGCTACCTCCTGCAGGAGAAACCTCGGAACCGTCGTCTGCGGAATTCGCTACGCCGCTTGCCGGGGATCCCATTTCTTATGTGGCAGTTCATCCGGAGGCGGCGCATCCTCGAAACTCGCACTTGCCCGAGGACTTGCGCATCCCTTGGTCGTGGGTGCACCTCATCGTTTTTGGTTTGTTCTTCGTTGTCACGCAATTTGCCATCGGCACGGTTGTCATTGGCTATTATTCCGTTTACCGGCATCTCTCTCAGAGACAAATCAAGCAACTTCTCGAGTCGGATCCGAAACTCCTTGTTAGCACCAGCACGCTCACGCTTGCCCTCATCTTTCTTTTCCTCTACGTGACTCTTTCCGTGCTTCGGGACCTGCCTTTTTGGCGCACTCTCGGCTGGAAAAAACTGAAATCCGATCCCATCGCAGGCAAAGGGAAACCGTGGATGTATTTCCTCTCCGGCTGCGGGCTCTCGCTGTTCGTCGCGATCGCCAGCGCGCGGGTCAAGGAAGCGGAGCACGCGCCGATTCAGGAATTTTTCAAGAGCCGCAACGGAGCGATGCTCCTGATGGCCATGGCGGTGTTCGTGGCGCCGCTGGCGGAGGAAACCATCTTTCGCGGATACCTGTACCCCGTAATTGCGCGGACTATTTCGGCGGTGGCCCACTTCTTTGGGATGGAGTTTTCCCTTGCTATCCGGACCGGAGTGGCTTCTAGCATCCTGGTGACGGGCATTCTTTTTGGCCTCATGCACGGACCGCAACTTGGCGAGAACTGGGCGCTGGTAAGCCTGTTGATGCTGGTGGGCGTCATCTTTACTTTTGCGCGGGCCCGGAGCGGTACGGTTCTCGCCAGTTTCTTTCTGCACCTGGGCTACAATTCGATGATCGCTCTCACTTCGATCATCGCCACGAGAGGCTTTACACGGATGCCGCCGCATCCGTAGCGGATTCGTTTTCTGGCCTGTCTCCCGTTAGAATAGATATTTCTTCGGAGATATTTCCGATTTGATTTTGCGAGGCCACTGAAGGCATGGACGTAGCCCAACCGATTGAATGGACCGACCACGGCGTGGTCATGCTCGACCAGCGCCGGCTTCCCAGCGAGGAAATTTCTTACACCTATACGGATTACCGCGAGGTGGCGAAAGCGATTCGCGAGATGGTGATTCGCGGTGCTCCTGCGATTGGTGTGGCTGCGGCGATGGGGTTCGCTCTCGGGGTACTGCATTCGACCGCAGAGTCCGTTGAGGCACTCAGAGCCGAGCTTGGTCAAATTTGCCCGACTCTCTCCCAAACTCGGCCCACTGCTGTCGACCTTCGTTGGGCTCTAGATCGCATGTGCTCCCGCTTCTCGGAACTTGCGGCTGAGACCTCTGACCTTGCCAAAATCAAACAGGGAGTAGTTGAGGAAGCCAAGAAGGTTCACCTTGAGAAGCGCGCCATTGACGAAGCGATTGGGCGGTTTGGCGCGGAGTTCATGCCGCGGGAAGGGCAGGTGATGACGCAGTGCAACGCGGGCGCGCTGGCGACGGGTGGCATTGGCACGGCACTCGGGGTGATTCGGGTGGCGTACGAGCAAGGCCGAAGGCTGCACGTTCTTGTGCCGGAAACACGGCCGTATCTTCAGGGCGCCCGCCTGACGGCCTGGGAACTGCACCAAGACGGCATCCCGCTCACTCTCATTACGGACAATATGGTGGGACACTTTTTGAAGTCGGGAAAGGTCGGCGCGATCGTGACCGGGGCGGATCGCATTGCCGCCAATGGCGACACCGCCAACAAAATTGGTACGTATCAAATGGCGGTGCTGGCCAAAGAAAACAAGGTGCCGTTTTACATCGCTGCGCCGGTGTCGACTTTCGACCTTTCGATTTCGGACGGCGAGCACATCCCCATCGAAGAGAGGTCGGCAACCGAGGTTACTCATTTGCAAGGCGTGCGCATCGCTCCGGACGTTCAAGCGGCGCATCCTGCTTTTGATGTGACGCCCGCGAAGTATATCGCAGCCATTTTCACGGAACGCGGTGTAGCGCGCGCTCCGTACAAGGAATCTCTCGCTGCTCTCGCGCAATCGTCCCGGCCCATTGCAGCAGCGCGTTAACACAATGTTGCTGGCAAGATTCGGCGGCGATTGACGTTGCTGTCTGCGGCTGACCATGGTCGCAAAGACTGCGAGGTAATCCTATCCGCCAGATTTCTCACTATCAGATACTTGAGCGCCTTGGTTCTGGCGGCACGGGAACCGTTTGGATTGCGGAAGATCTCCACCTCGGCCGGCGCGTGGCCCTGAAGTTTCTGTCTCCGGATCTGGCCAAGCACCAGCAGGCGCTGGAGCGGTTCAAGTAGGAAGCGCGCACGGCTTCTTCGCTGAATCATCCCAACATTTGCACCATCTACGAAATTGGCGAAGCGGATGACGAATACTTCATCGCCATGGAGTTGATTGAAGGCGAGCCGCTGGACCGCTACCTCTCGCGGCATCGCCCGGACTTGCAGGAACTGCTCGAGATGGGCATTCAAATCGCGGACGCGTTGGATGCAGCACATTCGAAAGGCGTGCTTCACCGCGATATCAAACCGGGAAACATCCTCATTACGCCGCGCGGGCAAGCGAAAATCCTGGAGTTTGGATTGGCCAAGCTGATGGCGGACCGCCGCACGGTCGAACAACCGACGTAGGCAGGCGCGACCCTGGCTACCGAGCACCTGACTTCGCCGGGCATGGCGGTTGGCACGATTGCTTTCATGTCTCCCGAGCCGGCGCGCGGCAAGGAACTCGACGTGCGGAGCGATCTGTTTTCGTTTGGTGCCGTACTGTATCAGATGGCGACCAGCAAGCATCCGTTCGAAGGCGAAAGCGCTGCCACGATTTTTGATGGCATCCTGAATCGGATTCCCGCTTCTCCGGCGGAACTGAATCCCGTGCTCGCCCTAAGCTCGACGAGGTCATCCGCAGGGCGCTCGAGAAGGATCGCGACTTGCGCTACCAAAGCGCGGCGGACCTGCGCGCGGAACTGAAGCGGCTCAAGCGCGACACGAGTTCCGGGAAAGTGGCCAAGCCAGCGGGAGCGGCGCCGCGGTGAGTGTGCCGAAAGCGCGCGGCTGGAAGCGAGCGGCGACGGCGATCATTGCCGTGGGTCCTGACATGAGCAATTTCCGCTAGCGCGTGCCTGGCAAGCTCGGCGACAAACTCCCTCAAACAACTTTGGAGACGACACTAGCAGAGCACGATTTTTTCGCGGTGGCGCAAGACGCGGCGCGTGGCGTTGCGCGTGTCAACAACCAGCTTCGCGTGGTCGACAATGGTCGCATAGTCGTAGCTCGAGTGGTCCGTGGCGATCACCACGGCATCGTAGCTTGCGAGCGTTTGCGCGTTCAGAGGCACGGACTTCATGTTTTCGTAATTGTAGTGACGCATCTTGTGTAGTTGCGGGAAATAAGGATCGTTGTAATCGAGCGTCACGCCGCGCTGCTGGAAGAGCTGCATGATTTTGAGCGAGGGAGACTCACGCAAATCATCCACGTCTTTCTTGTAGGCAACGCCCAGCAGCAGAATCCTTGAGCTTTTCATGCTTTTCTTGTGCTCGTTCAGAGCGTTGGCGGTGGCCTCGGCGACGTGGTAGGGCATGGCGGTATTCACTTCACCGGCCAACTCGATAAAGCGAGTGGCGAAGTCGTACTCGCGAGCTTTCCAAGAAAGATAGAACGGATCCACCGGGATGCAATGGCCGCCGAGCCCCGGCCCCGGATAGAAGGGCATGAAGCCGAAAGGTTTCGTGGCCGCCGCGTCGATCACTTCCCAGATGTCGATGTTCATGCGCAAGCAGAGCTGTTTGAGCTCGTTGACGAGCGCGATGTTGACGCAGCGAAAGATGTTTTCCAAAAGCTTGGCCATTTCCGCGGAGCGCGTGGAGCTGACCGGAACGACGCGGCCCACCACCTGGCTGTAGAGCGCCTGCGCGGCACGGCCACTAGGCGGATTCAATCCGCCGACGACCTTAGGGATTTGGGCCAGTCCGTATTGCTTGTTGCCCGGGTCTTCGCGCTCGGGGGAAAAAGCGAGGTAGAAATCGCAAACCACGTCCTCGTTTTCCTGGCCCGAGGCAATGGGGCAGCTCAAACCACTTCTCTCCAGAATGGGCAAGACGAGGTCTTCGGTCGTACCCGGATAGGTTGTCGACTCGAGGACAATCAACTGTCCTTTTTGCAGGTGCGGATAGATGGCGAGAGCGGTTTGCTCCACATAACTTAGATCCGGTTCGCGGCGCTCGTCGAGCGGAGTGGGCACGCAGATAAGGATGGCATCGGCTTCTTTCAGTTTTGCAAAATCGGTGGTGGCGCTGAAATGACGGCTGATGACGAACTGCTGGATCTTGTTTTGCGGGATATGCTGGATGTAAGAACGCCCGTTATTGAGCATCGCCACTTTTTCAGGATCGGTGTCGAATCCGGTGACCTTGTGACCCGCTTCGGCAAAGCGCAGGGCCAGGGGCAAGCCGACGTAACCGCAGCCAATGATTCCGACTTTGAGCTGGGCGCCCTTGAAAAATTCGGCTTTTCTTTCGATGGGCATGGGTTGAGTCACAGTCCTTGTAATCTGACCCCGAGCGGGCCGAAGCCAGGAAATTGTGTTTTCCGGGATACGCCTTCGCCCGCAACAGTGACACGCTCAGACGGGCGGACAAGTCGGCCAACACGTCAAAGGCAGGTAAATATATAACAGTTTCCTGGAAAACAGAAAAATCCTCTTCCCCGTCTAGCCAAGCTAGGGAGCTAGGGGGGCTTAATTCTCAAGGAGGTTGCCGCACGACACAGGACAGTGGAAGATAGGGACTGCCCGGCTTCTAAGTGCTTGACGATTTCTATGCCGCGCCGGGATCGCCATGAGTTTGATCATCCTCGTGCTGGGACTCGGTGTTGGTGTGCTGGTAGGCCTATTGGGGATCGGCGGGGGAGCTGTGCTGGTGCCCGCAATGGTTTATCTGCTGGGCATGGACCAACACCTGGCGCAAGGCACTTCGCTTTTTATTTTGCTGCCGCCCATCGGCCTTGGCGCCCTGAGAGAGTATTGGAAAGAGGGTCAGGTCGATTTGCGGGCCGGAATTTTGTGCGCGCTGGGAATTCTGATTGGCGCGCTCGGAGGAAGTCTGGTCGCGCTGCCCATGCCATCCCGCAATCTGCAAGGGCTGTTCGGCTGCTTCCTCATGCTTTCGGCAATTCTGCTGTGGGGAAAGACGCGGCAGGAAGACCGGCCGTCTGCCATCGAACAAGAGGGCGTTCATGGCTGAGGGCACAAGGATGGGGCGGGACGCTGGAATTTTGATTGTCGCTGGCATCTGCGGAATCGCTTCAGGAATGTTTGGGATTGGTGGAGGAGTCCTATTGGTGCCCCTGCTGGGCTTGCTATTTTCTTTCACGCAGCACCGCGCGCAAGGCACAAGCCTGGTAGCGCTGATTCCGCCAACAGGGGCTCTGGCGCTGATGGCGTATGCGCGAGAAGGTTTTGTTTCCTGGAGAACGGGCTTTCTGTTGATTCCGGGAGTGTTCCTCGGGGGGATAGTGGGAGGAAGGCTGGCAGAGAAGCTGAAGCCCCGGCGGATGAGGCAAGTTTTTGCCGGGATTTTGTTTGCGCTGGGCACATGGCAGGCGTGCAGTGCATGGTGGAGATGAAGTGCGAGCTCGCATGGTCGATTTGCACTGTCACATCCTGCCGGGGCTCGATGACGGCCCCGACAGAATGGAAGAATCGCTGGAAATGGCGGAAACGGCGATCGCCGATGGCTTAACCCACGTTGTCGCCACGCCACACTCCAACGAGAGGTTCTGGTTTGATTTTGCGCATGTGCGGCGCCTGCGCGATGAACTGCAAAACCGCATTGGCAACCGGCTCACGATGGCTACCGGGTGTGACTTTCACCTCAATCCGGAGAATCTGGCTCGCTTGCGCAAGCAGTCCCGGCAGTACTGCATCAATCAGCACGATTACTTGCTTTTGGAATTCAATGAAGTCTCCATCCCGCCGGCGGTGGATCGAACCTTGCACGAGTTGCAGCTTTCGGGATTGCGCCTGATCGTCACGCACCCGGAGCGGAACGCAATTCTGCGAAGGCATCCGGAGCGGCTCAGAGAATGGGTGAGGCGCGGCTGCTTTGCCCAACTGACCGCAGCGGCGCTCACGGGCGGTTTCGGGCCGACGGCGCAGCAGATTGGGCTGCAATGGATCGGCGAGGGCATAATTCATTTCGTGGCCAGCGATGCGCACAATAACCGGACGCGGCCATTGCGGCTGCAGTCTGCTTATGACGTGGTGGCAATTCAGTTTGGGGAAGAGAAAGCGCGCGCACTGTTTCTGGACAATCCTCACGCGGCGTTCGAGGGCCGGGATTTGCCGCATGTACCAGAGGTCGAGGAACCGGTCGCCCCACGGCGGCGGAAACGATGCTTGCAGCAGGCAAGCTGCCGCAGGTAGGCCTCCGCTCCGGCGAAGCGCGCCAAGCGCACGACTCGCGCCCCAGGTTGCGGAGACGGCAACCTAGGGTCGGGACGACAGATGGGGGGCCTTTAGCATGGGACAAAGCCCACGGCTTCGTGAAGTTCGGTAGGCTAGACAAACGTCCGAATTATCTGAGCGGAAAGACTTGCGATATTAGCGGGTGCGCGTGACTGGCAAGCCCGCCCAGGCGTTTAGCAAGCCAAGAACCTCGCGTACCACATCAAGAGCATCCCTGGAATTGCGCCACCAATGGCGAGGATCGAAAGGATCTTCGGGGGCGGCGCGCACCATGGCACGACATTCTCTCGGAGCGAGCTTTCGCCAAAGCAGTCGCACGCGCCGCGTATGCGGCTTGCTCGTCACCAGGATGACGGAGCGGTCGTTCCTTTGTTCGAGCGCTGCACCGATCACCTTGACCTCATCGGCGGTATTTACGATGGGAGGCTCCAGGACGTGAATGGCCGCCGCGGGGACTCCTTCGTGAACCAAGACACGGGTGCTGTAAGCTTCTTCTCCTTCGAACGGAATCCCCATGGCTTTCAGAGATTCTCCCGGCTCGGCAGAATGGGTGAGCCATACCTCCGGCGCATAACCCTGGCGATAGAGCTTGGCCGCTTCTAAAGCCCGCACGGGCATTCCTCCACTAAGCACGGCAATAGCGCGCGCTTTCGCTGCAGGATCTTCGACGACCAGCCAACGCCCGACGCCGAAAAATGTGGTAAGGGCGAGAACCGCAAGAGCGGAGACTACGGCGACTGGAATGGTCCGGCGATGCCTCCGGGGCGGGACAACGGCAAATGAGTTCTCGACGGTAGTCATAAGAAACTCGCGCATGCTATCCCGGGCCGACGCGATGGTCAAATTGCCGGGGCTCCGGTTAAACTGTCAGCTTGCATTTGAAGGAGGATGCATGCGTGCCGTGGTCACCGGAGGGGCGGGGTTCCTGGGATCACATTTGTGCGACCGCTTGATAGGGGAAGGCTGGGATGTTTTGGCACTGGACAATCTGGTTACGGGAGTGGACGGCAATATCGCGCACCTGCTGAAGAATGCAAAGTTCCAGATGCTGCGGGCGGATGTATCTCAATACATTGACGTGCCCGGGCCGGTGGATTACGTGCTTCATTTTGCCTCGCCTGCGAGCCCCGTGGACTACCTCAAGATGCCCATTCCCACGTTGAAGGTTGGTGCGCTCGGGACACACAACGCCTTGGGGCTGGCACGGGCAAAAAATGCAAAATTCTTTCTCGCTTCGACCAGCGAATGCTACGGCGACCCGGAAATCTCTCCGCAGAACGAAGAATACTGGGGGCACGTGAATCCCATCGGCCCGCGCGGCGTTTACGACGAGGCCAAGCGTTTCGCGGAAGCCATGACCATGGCGTATCACCGGTACCACAAGGTCGATACGCGCATTGTACGAATCTTTAATACCTACGGGCCGCGTATGCGCTTAAATGACGGCCGGGCACTGCCGAATTTCGTTTTTCAGGCGCTCAGTGGAATGCCGCTGACGGTTTATGGAGACGGGAAACAGACGCGGAGCTTTTGCTATGTCACCGACCTGATTGAGGGCATTTACCGGCTCATGATGTCCGAGGAGCACCTCCCGGTCAATATCGGCAATCCGCAGGAGATTACGCTTCTCGGCTTTGCCGAACGCATCCGGAAATTTTTCGACGATCCGCCGCCGATCGTCTTCAAACCGCTGCCACAAGATGATCCGAAGCGCCGCTGCCCGGACATCGGCAGGGCCAAGCGCATCCTCAAGTGGGAGCCGAGGGTAGGACTGGACGAAGGGCTGAAGCTCACGCTGGCTTATTTCCAGGATGTGTTTAAGAAGAATTAGAAACGTCAGACAAAGGCTCCGAGTCGTAAGGGAAACGCATAGGCGGGAAAGCTATTCCCTCCCGAAAGAACAATACTCGAAGCCCAGGTTCCGCATGTCTTTCGGGGAATAGAGATTTCTTCCGTCGATGACCAGCTTTCGCGCCATGAGGCTCCCTGCCCGCTTCCAGTCTAACTTGCGAAACGAATCCCATTCGGTGCAGATGAGCGCGGCATCCGCATCGCGCAACGCCTCATAAGGGTCTTCGTGGTACTGCAGTTGAGGAAACAAGGCCTTGGCTCGAGGCATGGCTTCCGGGTCCGTTGCGTGAATGAGGGCGCCTTCGTGGATAAGTCCTTTCACCACTTCGAGGGCCGGGGCAAAACGGATGTCGTCCGTATTGGCCTTAAACGCCAGTCCGAGCACGGCAATGCGCTTGCCTTTCACCACCCAAAGCGCCTGGTGAACTTTCTCGAAAAAGCGCTCAATGCGCTGTTTGTTAACGCGCTCGGCAGCCTTCAGGATGTCGAAATCAACGCCGACTTTGGCGGCGAGGTAAATGAAAGCTTGGACGTCTTTCGGAAAGCAGAAACCGCCGTAGCCCAATCCCGCTTTGAGAAACTGTCTGCCGATGCGAGGATCCAGCCCCATGGCTTGAGTGACTTCCTCGACGTCAGCGCCGATTTTCTCGCACAAATCCGAGATGACATTGGCATAGCTGATCTTGAGCGCCAAAAAGGAATTGGAGGCGTGCTTGATGAGCTCCGCGCTGTTGATGGTGGTAACCAGGAACTCGGCTTTTTGGCTCGGAGGGCAGGTGCCGTTATGCACCGGGCAGCGAAAACGCTTCTCCAGAATGGGCCGGTAGATTTCCCGAAGCTCCTCCGCCGAAGAAGGTTCTTCAACGCCGACGACGATGCGGTCGGGGTGGAAAAAATCTCCAACCGCAGTTCCCTCGCGAAGAAATTCGGGGTTCGAGGCCACGCGGAATTTGATATTGCTGTTGCGGGAATAAGCCGAGAGCGCCCGGCGGAGTTCCAGACCCGTCCGTGCGGGAACCGTGCTCTTTTCGATCACCAGCTTGGGCGTCCGCGCCTCCGCAGCGACTTGCCGTGCCACGTGGTCGATTGCGGAAAGGTCTGCCTCTCCCGATTCTTTAGGGGGAGTGCCCACGCAAATGAAGATAGCTTCTCCGGCGCGAATAGCTTCGCCAGCGTCTGCCGTGTAGGAGATGTGCCCCGCCTTGCGTGCGGAAGTCAGAATCTGTTCGAGATGTTCTTCATAAATGGGCACGCCACCGTCCTGGAGCTTAGCAATGCGGTCGCGATCAATGTCCGTGCAAACGACCTCGTGCCCCGCCTCGGCCAAGCAGGCTCCGGTGACGAGTCCGACGTATCCACATCCAATGACAGAGAGACGCAAAAGACCTCCTTGTGCCGGAGCCTAACAGGCAATACCCCTCGTGCTTCGGAATCCGAGTTGTATTGTGACCGAAGTAAGAGAAAGAAAAAAGCTGTTCGCTGGCTTCTCTTGGGCAAACCACAAAAAGTTGAGAGGAAGAGCCAAAGCATATACTCAGTTCTTGAAGCCCCTCCCCATCAGCAGCCCACGCAATCCCAGCAGCAAGAGGCGCGGCTGGCGGCGGACCAGGTTCCAAAGCAAGCGCGTGGACTCGTCGCGATGAATTTCTCCGAGCGATTCCCGCGCGGAAACGTCCAGCAAGTCAACAAGCTGTGAATAATCTTTTTGTTGAAAATGATGCAGGGCGCGGCGGATCATCCAGTGCGTGGCCAGCTCGCGCCGCAACTCCACGAGTTCCCTGTTTGCGCCTTTCTTTAAGAGCGCCTTGGCAACGGCGAGCGCGCCGCGGAAACCGGTGACGATGCCGCCGACCGTCGATACCTTTACTTGCGCCGCGGCATCCCCTACCAGATAGACCTCGCCATTTGCGATTTGCCGCCTCACCGGAACCCATCCGCGGTAGACCGGAATGCGCGCGCCCTGCCATTCGAGGGGCACCAGTCTTTTCTTCTCCAGAAACTTTTCGAAGCAGCGTTTGGTGTCGCGGCCGTGCTCGCCGATGACGCCGAGAGCGCCGCGCTCTGCGGATTCGGGAATCAGCCAATAGAAGTAAGGCGTGTCGTCCGGAATAAACCACACGCGCGTTGTGTCAGGAGGACAGTCCTTCGGGAGGCGAACGATGGCTTGCACGAGCGGCACGGTCTCGACCGGTGGCCAACCCGCCGCGCGGGCTACGCGGCTTGCTGCGCCGTCTGCACCGACAACGCTATCAGCGTGCAGCTCTTCACGCTTGCCGCCCGTTTCGGTCTCCAGGCGCAAGCCCTGTTCGTTCGGCCCCACTCCTAAGAAACGGGTATCAAAGGAGAGCGAAACTCCCGCATGCTGCGCTTCTCGAGCAAGAGCGGTGATCAGCCGCGAGCGCTCGATAATCAGGTCCGGCTTCCTTAGCGCAATTTGCGCCGAGCGACCGTCGGTAAACAGTTCAAAGCGGCGAATCTCGTTGACGATGCTCTTCTCCGCCACCGCGGCCATCTGGCTGCGGAAATGATCGGTAACGATCAGCGTGCGTGATGCCGGCTCCAACTGCGGCTTGGACTCCAGCACACGAACGGGCCGCCCGCCCCCAGCCACGCGCGCGGCGGTGAAGAGTCCCGCGGCCGAAGCTCCCACAACGATGATTTCCCGTGGTCTGCCGCTGCTTCCTGGCTGAGCTCTGTTTTCTTCCACCGTCTTGTACGTTCCCAATGGTGCGCCGTCTCTCTACGCGCGCTCGAGAGAACTCACGCAAAAGATTGAATCTGCTTTCCGCCCGATCCGTGCGGGACCTCAAGGAAATGGATGGGACGGGCGGTGTAAGTATACAGAAAGGTTCTTCACCCGCAAAGAAAACGCGACTGCAAAAAAAGACGAGCCTAGACTTAGGATCGGTTCGAGGAACGAGCTCCATGAAATTCAAGAAGCGCGAGAGGCGGTGCGCTCCTGGCGCTCGTAGGGAGCGCGCTCCAAATACGCGACCCCGAGCAAAATAAGGGCGAGTACCAGAATTCCAAGAAGCAACGCGCCTCGCGTGGAAAGGTAGCTGACCAACAAAGCCGCACTGCCGCCGGTGGCGCCGAGGAAGTACAGTGTGACGACCGCTCCGCGATGCCCAAGCCCGAGATTCGACAAGCGGTGGGCGGCGTGGTCTTTGCCCGGTGTGGTGAAGGGCAGCAAGCCCCGGCGGACACGGGAGATGGTTACCAGCGTGGTATCAAAAATCGTTACAGCCAGGATCAATACCGGCGCGAGCCAGGCCGATAGGTACGATGCATTCTCAAAGCGCAATTTCAGACCTAACGTAGCCATCAAGAATCCCAGAAACATGGCGCCGCCATCGCCCATGAAAATCTTGGCCGGCTTGAAGTTCCAGCGCAAAAATCCCGTAGCCGCTCCGAGAACCGCCGCCGCAAGGATGGTAACCAACATCTGCCCGTTCAGGTAGGCAAGGAGTGAAAAAAACACGGAAGACATCGCGGCTACGCCCGCGCACAACCCGTCCATGTGATCGAGAATGCTGAACGAAGCGGTTATGCCCACGACCCAAAAGACGGTCAGCACGGCGTCCAGAAGATCGCCGGAGCGGCCTCCCAGGAGGGTGCTAAAGACCTGGGCGCGAATTCCAGTTACGAGCAGGATTCCGGCGGCCAGCGGCATGCCGACGAATAGTTTCACCTGGTGATGGAGCAAGCCGCGGTCATCGAGGATGCCCACGGCCGCCACCAGCGTCGCACCAATCAAAATCCCCGCAATTTGCGCCCGGGCGGGTCCATGAAACGCCAGCAAGACGGCAATCACGACAGCAGCGTACATGGCCAACCCGCCTAATAGCGGAATCGGCGCGTGATGCACTTTTCGCGGCCCGGGCAGATCTACCATGCCTAGACGCAGCGCGAATGCGCGCACCGGCACCACCAACATCATGGAAGCAAACAAAGCGATGAAGAAAGCCAGCAGGCCTGCGGCCATGCAACCTCATTTCATCCGGAGAGCAGGATCCGCCAGGGCTCGTGTGGCCGGAAGCTCCGGTGATGCTTACGGGTTTCGCGTTCCGGCTCCCACGTCAAGATTTAAAGTTAAAGATGGTTGCCCTCACACCGCGCAAACACGATACTGCGATTTTAGTTGCCCGGCAATCCCGATCGTGTTGGTTATGGCCAATCAGTTTCGAATAGGTGAAAGAGTTCCAGATACTTGTGAAGTTCCAGCACTCGATCATAGGAAGGCGCGGCAGTGCGCGCGGCCTGTCCCATGGATTGCAATTTCTTCAGGTCCGCCATTAAACCGCGGACGACGGCGACGAGTTCCGCGGGTTTGTCCGGGTCGGCAGCTACGCCAAAGCCCTGCTTTGCGCCAAGCGACACCACGTCCGTTTCCTTCGGAGCCACCGCGATGATCGGTTCTCCCGCTGCGAGGATTCCATACATTTTGCTCGGTACCACCACGCCTTCCAGGCCGCGCTTGATCGTGACGATGTGCGCATCGGCGGCCACCAGCACGGATGAGATTTTTTTGGAAGGGAAATAATCAAGAAAACGTATGTTGTCAGCGCCTGCTGCGGCCGCTTCCACCGCCGACCGCTGCGCGCCACTGCCGACGAAAACCAATCCGACTCCTTCTTTGGAGAGCCTGCGCGCTGCCGTCACGAGCGTATTCCACGCACCGGAAAAACCTAGGTTTCCCGCATGCAACAAAACAAAGGAAAAGTTGCCGCGGATCGCACGGACCACTTCGGGATCGGGAGTAGGCGGTGACTTCTCTGGAGGAAGAATCTCGACGCCGTCGCGAATCACCACCACTCGCGCCGGCTCGACTCCTTTTGCGATGATCCGGGCGCGCATGTCTTCGCCAAGAACAATGACGCGTTCGGCGCGCCGTAGCGCCCAGCGATGGAGTCTTTCCCATAGGCGCGCGAGCTGGCCGGCGCTTACAATGTTGCCCCCGACCGCCATGTCTGGATACAGGTCGCGGATGTTGTACACGTACGGTTTTCGCTTCAGCAGGGCAACGAGCGCTCCCACGATTCCCTGAAACGGCGGGTCGGTCATGGCCAGCACAACATCGCAATCGAGGAATAAGGCGCGCGGAACGGCCAGCCAAACATAGCTCAGGTAATTCAGCAGGCGCTTCTTCATGTTGAAGCGCGGAAACGCTGTCGATCCGGCGCGAATGATTCGAACCAAGTCGACATTTTCTGTTTGATAGAGCCGCCAGGGAAGTCGCTCACGCGGGTCGTACGATGGCCGTCCGCAAAGCACAGTGACGCGGTGATGAATACAAACCGTGTCCACCACGGTCTGAGCCATTTTCGCGGTCGCCGAAGTGTCCGGCGGATAGTAGAGATTTAGCAGCAGGATCTTCATGGAGGTGCAGGTTGTGCGATGTTATTCACTACCTTGTGATTAGGAAATCGCCGAGAACGAGAGCGTCCATTTGCGTGCGCTGGAAGCAGTCGATGGCTTCTTCCGGGCCGCAGACAATCGGCTCGTTGTCGTTGAACGAGGTGTTGAGCACCACGGGCACGCCGGTGAGATCGCGGAACGCGGAAATCAGCGCGTGGTAACGGGGATTGGCCTCTCGCGTAACCGTTTGGAGGCGCCCCGTGCCATCTACGTGGGTAGGCGCGGGAATTTTCTCACGCTTTTCCGGGCGCACCGCATATGCCAGCGTCATGAACGGCGAAGGATGCGATTTTTCGAAGTACGCCGCGGTCGCTTCCGCGAGAATCGAAGGCGCAAAGGGCCGGAAGATTTCCCGGTGCTTGATGCGGCGATTCAGAATCTCTTTCATTTCTGGGCGTCGTGGGTCGGTCACGATGCTGCGGTTGCCCAGCGCGCGCGGGCCCCACTCCGCTCGTCCCTGAAACCAACCCAGAATCCTTTCGCCGGCGATGATGGCCGCTGCGCGTCGCATCAATTCTTCTTCTTTGAGTTCGGCGATCGTGCAGCCTTTTTGTGCCAGCCCATTCGAATGGATGGCGCGGCGCATTTCTTCGCGCGAATACTCCGGGCCCCAATAGGCGTGATCCATCACAAACGAGCGCGGTTTACCCAGCATCTGGTGCCAAACGAAAAACGCGGCGCCCACAGAGAGTCCGCCATCGCCCGCCGCGGGTTGTACATAGATTCGCTCGAACGGCGTGGAATCAAAAATCTTCCCGTTGGCCACGCAATTGAACGCCACGCCGCCTGCCAGACACACGGCCTTTGATCCCGTGCGTTCGGCGAGCTTCCCCAGCATGCCGAGGTAAACTTCTTCCAGTCGTTTCTGAAGCGAAGCCGCAAGGTTCCGATGCCGCTGCTCCAGCGGCTGCTCCGTGGTGCGCGTTGGGCCGAGCCGCTTTTCCATTCCTTCTGAGAATAACTTTCCCAGCGTGGGCGTCTTGTGCGCCTCAGCCCAGGACATCTCCGCGCCCGTGCGATGGTGCGAAAAGTAATCCAGCCCCAGCTTAAAGCCATTT
The DNA here is from genome assembly GCA_003223255.1 of Acidobacteriota bacterium. Lineage (GTDB taxonomy): Bacteria > Acidobacteriota > Terriglobia > Acidiferrales > UBA7541 > Acidiferrum. The sequence continues at coordinate 87,518 of QHYJ01000016.1, forward strand.
CTGCGGAAGCCATTTCCAAAGCGCACCATGTCTCGGAACAGGTCCAACTGTTCGGGCTGTCCGTAGGCCGCCAGTCCCATGACTTTGTATTCGTCACCGAATTTAGGGAAGCCTAGGTACTGCGTGACGGCGCTGTAAAAAAGCCCCAGCGAATGTGGAAAGGTGACGACGCCATCGATGTTGATGCACCTCCCCATGCCTACTCCCCACATCGTGCTTGCGAAATCGCCGAGGCCGTCGGCGGAGAGTAGCGCCGCATGTTCAAACGGCGAGCAGTAAAAACTGCTCGCCAAGTGCGCCTGGTGGTGCTCGATGCGATGAAATCTTGCGCGGATTTTCTTCGGGTCGGCATCGAAAGCCTGCGCCAGAGCTACAGGAATGCCCTGAAATTTCACCAGCACTTTGGCGCGCTCGCGCGCAAAAGAAGGCATGCGCAAAGCATAGAAAATCTTCGTTGCCAGCCGCGCGTAAGGGTTGCGGGGCACAGCCACGTGGTCGATTTCCGCGAGTGTTAGCCCTGCTTCCCTCAAACAATAACGAATCGCCTGCACGGGAAAGCCGGCAGCGTATTTGACGCGGTTGAATCGCTCCTCTTCCACGGCAGCAACCAACCGGCCATCGCACACAATCGCAGCGGAAGCGTTACCGTGGTACGCATTGATCCCTAGAATGTTCATCGAATGATTTGCCAGTGTACCTCAGCCGGGGGGTTATGCGGCGAGATGTCGGCGGCACCATTCGTTCAGCACGTACAAAGACCACGGCCGGGACCAGGTGGTTTTCCCCGCGAGGAAATCGTTCCAAACCCCTTGCATTCCTCCGGGCCGCAGCGCCGGCGCAAGACGCGGGGCTGGATTTGCAAAACTTGTCTCCAATCTTTTTTTCAGCGAGCCGCGCAGCCATACTTCCCACGGCAGCGTAAAAGTACGTTTCCTTTGAGCGAGAATCTCTTGTGGCAGCAAGTCCCGGATTGCTTCTACGAGAAGCGCCTTGTGCACGCCCGGCCGGCGCCGCGCCGCGTCGGGCAGAGCGCACACAAATTCAGCCAGCGGCGTATCCAGCAGAGGCACGCGAACTTCCAGTGATTGCGCCATGCTGACGGAATCTGCGTCGCGCAGCAGCGTGCTCGCCATGTAATTGCGCGTCTCCAACCAGGAAATTCCTCCGATCGGCTCCATCTTGCGCGCTTCATCGGCGGCTCTTTGCAGCCATCCAAGCCACGTCGGTTCGAGCGTCACGCCGTCGGGGCCGACGGTGCTAGGCCGGAATCGCGGCTTGATAAGTTTTTCTAATCTTCCCGGCGGGAAAAGAGCCCGCGCGAAAAAATAGGGATGAGGCAGCACGTCGGGAGAAACCCATGCTGCCGCCGCTTTGCTTCCAGCGTCCGGCGAACCGCGCTTCCCGGCGAGCGCCGCCACAAGCGGTTCCGTCAATCTTCTTGCTACTGCCGGCACGAACCAGGAGGTGCGAATAAACCTTGATAGTCGCGGCGTATCCGCAAACGTCGGATAGCCCGCGAAAAGCTCATCGCCGCCCAAGCCGGAGAGGGCTACTTTCAGTCCCACTTTTCGGGCAGCCCACGATACAAAGTAGGTATTCACGGCGTCCATCGTGGGCTGGTCCAGTGCGCTGATCGCTTCATCGATGCGCTCAACGATGGCCCTGCCATCGAGCGGCACTTCCGTATGCTTGGTTCCGCAGTGCTTCGCAATAACTCCGGCCGCTTTTGCCTCGTCGAAGTCCGTCCGCGGAAATGTCAACGTGAAGGTTTGAATTCCCGCCTGAGCTTTCGCGGCCAACGCGGCAATCGCTCCCGAGTCCAGCCCACTCGAAAGAAACAGCCCCACCGGCACGTCCGCAATCAAGTGCGCCTTCACCGCGTCTTCGAGCATCGGCCGTAACTTTTTCGCCGCGGAAACAAGGTCGCGCGGCTTTCGCGTGTCTCGGGCCGCAGGGGAAACCGCTAGGTCCCACCATTGGCGCGCCCGGGGCACGCGCCGGCGCTCGGGAACATGCAGAAGCATGCGGTGTCCTGGAGGCAGGCTGAACACACCTTCGACCAGCGTTACCGGCTCGCTCACGCTGCCAAAGAGCAGATACGAGGTCAGCGCGTCCCGCGACAGGTTTTTTGGAGCAGCCCCTGCTGCAAGCAGCGCCCGCACTTCCGAAGCGAAGGCAAAGCCATACGGCGTTTGCGTGTAATAGAGCGGCTTGATCCCCAGTGGATCGCGCGCCAGAAAGAGAAGCGGCGCCGTCGCATAGCGCTCGCGCAAATCGAGCAACGCAAACGCAAACATCCCGCGCAGTTCGTTAAGCGCATCTTCTCCCCACTCTTCCCACGCGTGTACGAGAACTTCCGTGTCGGATTGCGTGGTAAAGCGGTGCCCGCAAAGGATCAAGCGTTCGCGCAACTCGCGGTAGCCGTAGAGTTCGCCGTTGAAGACCACGGCGACGTCCTTGGTTTCATTCCAGATGGGTTGATGGCCTCCGGCGAGGTCGATGATGCTCAGCCGGCGCATCCCTAAGGCGAGTCCCGGAGCGCGCGGTTCGCTCAAGAGGAATCCCTCTTCATCCGGGCCACGGTGCCGCAGCGCTGCGGTCATGGTCCGCACTCGCGCTTCCGCCTCCGTATTGCGCGAGGTGAAGGCGACTCCGCAGATCCCGCACACGCTATTGCTTGATCTCCGGTGCGGACGAGAGGGCTGCGCCTGCCCGGAGCACCCGATCACGTAAATGAAAACGAGGAATTCTCAACCGGCTGTCTGCATACCAGCCGAGGAGGAAGCGCACCAAAAGGAGGAAAATCACGGTCACGGAGGCAAGCGTCACGTAAAAGAAAGACTCGCGCTCCAGCAGCAGGCTCCAATCTGCCGCTTCCTCCCAGCCCGGATAGACGGCGTCAAGGACCCTGCGCAAATGCACTTTAGCGAAGAGCGGCACCCGCTCCAAACGCACGTGTGCCGTATGTTCGTAGTTGTAGTTCAGGGGATAATTCGGGACGGCACGAACAGCCTGGTTGAAGACCGCCGGGTTCTGAAGATCCTGGCGCGTTAGAAGCCGTCCCTGCGCATCCTTCATGATCACATGGTAGGTTGGATCGACGACGACCCAGCGCTTCTCGAGGAGCACTTCGGCAGCAACATGTTTCGTGTTGCCGTCGGGATCCAAAAGGAGCAGGCGCCGCACGACCAGGTCATCCTCTCGTGCAAGGTTCAAGAAAGCATTCGTCGCCGTTCCGCATACACGCAGGAGTTGTTGATAGTTGAGCGTGACGTACGGGTCTCGCTGGGAGAGCGTCTCCGGATTGGTCGCGACGGCCCGGGATGGCTCGATGCGCATCCAGTTCAGAATCGCCTGAACTTTCGGCTCTGCGGGCAGGACGCTGGGAGCAATGGCGTCGGAAAATCCGTCCAGATAGTAGCGCAAGCAGAATTCGCGAAACCCCGCGCACAGCAAGACAACGAGCCCTGCAGCCAGGAGAAGGTTGCACGTCCGCCACGCTGCTCGGAAAATGGGATGCGGTTGTGGTTTGGGCACTGGAAGCCTACTCTACCCGTCGAATTTCTCTCCAACTTGCTTCACGCGAGACACACTTAGAGTACAAACATTCCATTTCTTGGACAGGACCATCCCATCCGAGGCCCAACGTGACTTTAGCGCATCCGACGTGGAGATGTCCACGGAGTTCCTCATCCGCCAAGACACGACTGAGCGCCTCCTTCAGATCCTGAACCTCGTGTTTCACCACCAGCCCGGCTTCGTTCACGAGCAGGGGCGCGATTCCACATTGCTCCGTCACAATCACCGGCGTCCCCGATGCGATCGCTTCCGCCGCGGTGTTCCCGAAGTTTTCATTCTGCGATGGAAGGACAAAAACAGCAGCGTCCCGGTACGCTGCCCATTTGTTCTGCCCGAACACCGGTCCGGCAAACTGAACGTCGCTGCTGACGTTCAGTTGTGCCGCCAATTGCCCGAGTTGCGTTCTCATTCCGCCTTCGTTAGGTCCAGCAAACACCAATCGCAGCGGCACTGCCTGCCATTGTTTTTTCACTTCCGCAAAAGCCCGCAGCAGCAAATCGGGGCTTTTTTTCGAAGACAAGCGTCCCAAGAAAAGCACGAAACGAGCTTCCCCTGGAATTCCCAATCTTTTTCTAAAACTTCCCGCCTCCGGCCAGGTCTCCGGCGCCTCCACTCCATTTCGCCGCATGACCATCTTCGCGCGTGGAATCCCTCCCGCCGCGAGCTCTTCAATCTCCTGCTCCGAAGTCGCGACCACGGCGCTTGCTCCCTGGAGCATCCGCCTGCCCCATACGCGGTGATACATCCGCTTTAGCCACAAATTTCGCACCATCGGGAGAAACATCCCGATCGGCTCAACCACATAGGGAATCCCGCGCTTCCGGCAAGCCGAAGCCGCCGCCTGTCCGAGCAAATCGTACAATCCAAAAATGTGCGCGACATCGAATTCTCCCACCCGCGCCCGGCAATAGCGCTTCGCTGCGGGGTTCCAACTCACCTTCCGGTAGTGCAGCCAGGTTGGCAGGTAAATCGTCTCAACGTTGTTTTCCCGGCGCCGCCAGCCGAAAGGCGACCGCTCCGCTGAGTTTTGCTCTTGCGTTACCTCCCCGCGCTTTTCCAGGCCCCAATCCGCAGTCAGCACCGTCACTGGATGCCCCTTCCGCGCCAGGCCCTCGGCAAGTGCCCGCACTTTCACCGGCGGTCCGCCAAATTCCCAAAAAGGCGTGTAGGTCTCCGTGATGTTCAGGATTCGCATTGATCGCGCAGGATTTTTTTCAGGGCTTTGACGAAATTCTGGAAGCGGTACTCGTGGTCCACGGTTTGCCGCCCGCGCGCGCCCATGGCCCTGCCGTGCTGTGGATCCGCCAGCAGCGTTCGGATGGCGGTGGCGAGTTGGATGGGATCCCCATGCGGCACCAGGTAGCCCGTGACGCCATCCTGAATCAGCTCTGGCGCTCCCCCGTGGCTTCCTCCAATTACCGGCTTGCCGCACGCCATGGCCTCCAGGTAAACGAGGCCGAATCCTTCACCCCGGCTGGGCAAGGCAAAAATCTCGCAGGCTCTGTAGCACGCCGCCAACTCCGCGTTACTCAATCCGCTGAGAAAATGCACGTGACGCTCGACGCCGTTTTTCTGCGCAAAATCCTCGAGCCACGCGCGGTCATCTCCCGAGCCGACGAGGACCAATTGCAAATCCGGCCACGTTGTCAGGAGCCTAGGCAGCGCCGTCTCGACCACTCGGAAAGTCCTTCGGCTGCCTCGCCGCCCCATTCGCGGCGAGCAGGGCTTCGAATTGCGGGTCGAGCGCCCAGGGCAGCACGCGAATCCGCTCGCGCGCGACCTCTTGTTGCGAAGCTACTTGCTCAGCCGTATCTCGGCTTGGCGCCAGCACAAGATTGGCATGCCGCAGCGCGGCCCGGCGCAATCGCCCTAGCGGCTCCCAAACTTCAACGCCATGCGTGCAGACAATGCTCTTCAGTTTCGGCGCGACCAGGCGCATTGCTTGCACAACAGAGGCCAGATTGGGATGCCCGGCCAGCACCAGCTTGGCGTCCCGCCTTGCCGCGCGCATCGCGGTCACCGCAAAGCGCCCTTTGGCCTTCTCGCAGCCGGTAAAAACAAATTCCCGCCCGCCTACCGCAGCGCGGTGCAGTTCTCGGGAATCATTCAGGCTAAGCAAGCGGCAGTCCCACCCGCGGCTGGAGGCATACTCGGTCAGCACCGCCGCCAAATGGCGCCCCACGCGCTGCACCCCCCCGGGTGCATCCAGTTCTGGGAACAGGCCTATTACCACGCGCTGAGTCTGCCAACTGGCGCGCCCCTTGGCAAGCCTGCATCTCAAGTTTCGGTTAATAAGTGCTAATAAGTGCTAATAAGTACCGAGCGTTGGCCCGCTCTCCTATTGGTGCTAGACTTTGCGCCTCCATTGGTCGGCTAAATCTCATGTCTTCCCCACCGATCCTCGCCCCTAGTTCCCTAGCCGCCATACATTGCGCGCTAGCAGCCGTCCTCGCCTCTTTATCGACAAATTCCACGTTGAACAGTCCATTGCAGTCCGCCGCGCAGCATCAAAAAGTTCACTCGGTTATTTTCCAGACCAAGTTTACTCCTCCTCTTCGTAGCCCGGAAGTTTCTCTGCGCTACAGTCCTGACGGCAACTATCTGGTGCTCCAGGATCCTACCGGTGTGATTGTGCTGCAAACAAACCCCCTCAGGATTCTCATTCACATTTCGACGGAGAACGTCTATCCCGTCGAGTTCTCCTCCGACTCTCAGAGCCTGGTCCTTGTTGCCCGCGGACTTTCCTACGCCAAATGGAGATTGCCGGACGGAGAGAGAATCGCCAGCGGGGATTTGCCAAGCCGGGGAGATTGCGCGGACGGCCGGACTTCGCCCGGCGGCGAGTTCTTCGCCTGCCTCAAGCCAGACTTACACTTCGTACTTTTTGACCTTTCTTCCGGCAAAAGCATCTTTGAAGAGTCCGCGGCTCCCGCACCTCCGACCGGCCCTGGAGGGCTCCGTTCCTCCTATCCAGTGAATGTCTTCTATTTCGCTTCTCTTGATTTCGAAAGCGCTTTTCCGGGCCCCTTTGGATTGATCCGCACCAATGAGCCGAGGCCCAACTCGAATCGTCTGCTCTACAATTCCTCGATTCATTTCTCTCCTGACGCGAAAATGCTCCTCGCCCGATGGCAAAAGAATTTCTTTGCCGTGGACATCGTGGCTAGGAAGAGCTTCGAGCCTCCTGGAGCGATTCAGAAGTTGATTGCCGGAGCCGTAGCCCTTCAGACCAGCGACCGCGTCATCGCGGTCGAAAACGCGAAAGGCTACCCGGGAGAACAAGCCACCGTCGTTTCGCTCAAAAATGCGGACGTCCTGGCCAATCTGCCTTTTTCCGCACGCCGCCTAGAGATGGCTACGAATCCACGTTTCGTTCTCTCGTACAACGTTTCACCGGATGGTCCGAGTGCCGCTGCGTTCGACCTTGACCAGAGCCGTCCCTTGGAAACGCCGCCCGCGCTGGCCTTGGACATTCATAGAGACGAATTGGCCGTCTATACTCAGAATGGCTCCATCGCTTTGTACCGCATCGGAGAACGAAATCTGCTGGCCAACTTGCCGCTGCCGCTTCCTTCGCTACCGCTGCTTCGGAGCGCTTCGGTCACGCCGAATCTGGATAAGCTGGCCTTTTCCGTCGATGGCGTCGGCGCAATTTTTGACGTTGCCGCCGGACAACGCGTAACCACGCTTGCGAAATTTTCCGCCGTGAATTTCCTCGGCCAACACGATGCGTCGTTGCTGTTCCCCAGGTTTTACGAGGAGCTTGCGCATATCTCGCTTGTAGATGTGTCCAGGGGGAATGTTTCCCCTTCTTGGGAAGTCGGAAAAGAAGAGCAGCTTCGCTCCGGTGGTTTCGTCCTGCTGCACTACTCTCCCTTGAAAGGGATGGGGATTGGCCCGGGGGACATGCCTGAGCCGGGGATGGAACCACCTTACGCCCTTCGCGCCCGCGATCCAGGCACGGGAAAGGAATTGTGGAACCGCGAATTCAAGGACAATCCCCCCACGCCATTTGCGGATCCTCAAGGCGAACGCCTCGTGCTCGGCTGGAAAGCAAAATCCTCGGAGGCCAAGTCCGGGGCCTCTCGCAACCCCAGGACGCGCGAAATTCTCAAGAATTCCAAACTCACGGACCGCGATTCCTTCTTCGAAGTCCTCGATGCCCGCTCGGGAAATTCCGTTGGCGGCGTTTTAGTCATGGCGGGAAGTGGCGCCGCATCCTTCGATGCAGCTTTTTCGGCAGGCGACACTCTGATTCTGCAGAAGGACGGTTCGCGGGTTTCTCTGTATTCCCTTCGCGATGGACAACTGAAGACACGATTGGTCGGCTTCCGGCCCAGTGTTAGTAAGGAAAGCAACCTGCTCGCACTCGACCTGGGCGAAGGACGCTTGGGAATCTTTGATTTAAGCACCGGAACGAAACTGGACGAGCAGATCTTTCCCGAAGCGCTTGCCTACACCCATTTCTCCGCAGATGGCAAGCGCTTGTTTGTGCTCACGGAACACCAATCCGCCGTTATTCTGGAAGTGAGCAACGTGCGCAATGCGCCCGCTCCCGTCCCACAAACGCCCGAAAACAAAAACTGAGGGCCCCTACCAATCCTCCCAATTTCCAAACAACGGGAATCTCAAAAGGGTTCGCGTGCTTTTCCCCTATCGGCTCAATTTCTCTTCATGCGCCGGCCAAATCGGTTTGTAGGCGCAGCTTCGGCAAACAGAAGGCAACGGCCTGGGTGGAAACCGGCCCGCGCGGATGTCCGCGGCCGTTTCCTGGACGACCGCTTGTGCCTCGGCGAGCTGTTTCGAATCGCGCGTGGTCACTTGCACCTGGTTGTTCTGCAAATAGTGAAAGACCAGCCGCACCGGGTTCCATTCGAAAATCTCTTTCGCCGCGAGCGCGTACAGACTGAGCTGCAAATCCCTTTTCGCCAGCGAATCCTTCTTGGGGCGCCCCGTTTTGTAGTCCACGATTTCCACGTCCTTGCGCCCGAGTGAATTCACCTGGTCCATGCGGCCCGTGATGATGACGTCGTTCTCCAGCGGCAATTCGAACCGCTTTTCCTGCTCGCAGACCTGTGGCGGCTCCTCCATCGTCGACCCATAAAACGCGCGCAGTTGCTCGAGGCCGTCTTTCTTGAATTCCCCTTCTTGATACTCGTCCTCAAAACCCACCGGGCGCCATTCCATTTCGAAAATCCGCTGCACTTCCTCGAAAGGCAGCTTATTGCCCTTGCGCAGCTCCCCGAGAAAGCGCTTGATCGTGTTATGCATAATGCTGCCGAAGCTGAGCGCCGCTTGAGGGCCTTCCTCCAACGACCACAAATACCCGAACAAATACTGTTGCGGACAGGTTCGGTAGCCGTTCACCGCCGAAGGGCTGAGCGTCAGCGGCTCTGACGAAGGCGGACGAAAAGTTTCCGCCCAGTCCGCGATTCGCGAAAAGATTTTCGCTGGCCCGGAAGAAACCGCGAAAAGATTTCCGCTTTCTGGTGCTGATCCGGCCTTCGTCGCGGCGTTCTTCTGGGCCGCCGGTAGTTTTGGCAGCATTTGGCGTACGTCCCGCCGCCGCACCGCCGGATCCATCAAAATGTCTTCGATGAATACGGGCACTTTTCCCTTCGATTCCGTCAGCGTCGTCAGTGTCAGCCGCTCTTGCGCGCGCGTCAGCGCCACATAAAAAAGCCGCCGCTCTTCCTGAATATGGAACTGCTCTGCCGGTTCGCCTTCTTTCATCAGTCGCGCAGGAAACTCGAATACGCGCGGCCGTTCCATCGCGGGAAATTTTTTGTTGTTCACCCGCAGCACAAAAACGCGGGGGAACTCCAGACCTTTTGCTCCATGTACCGTCATGAGCTTGACAGCATCCGCGGGCGCGTCATCTTCCAGAGCAACGATTCCTCCCGCCTGTTCGAAATAATCGAGATACTCGAGAAACTCCGGCAGGCTACGCGTGTCGCTTTTCCTCTCCCATTCCTGGGCAAATTCGGTCAGGCGCGCGACGTATTTGTAGTCCTGCTCGCCGGCGCGCCGGGGTACCTCCAGCCATTCGAGCAAATCGGCCAGAATCTCGCGCGCCGTGCGCCGCTTCATCGGCTTGCGCTGGCCGGAGAGAAACTCCAGCAGTTCAGCGATCGCTGCCTTTGATCCATCAAACGGCAGCTCCGCTTGCGGTGCCTGCAATGCGTCGTACAGCGCCGTGCCGCGTTTTTTCGCCGCGCGCTCGGCCAGCCGTACCAGGTCTTGCGCGTGCAAATTCCAGGCGGGAGCAGAAAGCACTCGCGCGCACGCAATGTCATCAAACGGCCGCGCAATCAGCCGCAGATAGGCCAGCACGTCTTTCACCAGCGGATGGTCCAGGATGGAAAGCCTGCTGATCACAAAAGGAATCTTTCGCGCGGCAAGCTCCCGTACCAGTTCGTCACGGTGCGCGTGCTGCCGGTACAAAACGGCAAAGTCTATCCACCGCCGCCCCGCGCTATGCATGCGCTGCAGCTCGCTCGCCACCCACTGCGCCTCTTCTTCTTCGCTGCCGAGCTCTACGATGCGAATTTTTTCGCCTTCCGGCCGCCTGGCGCTCAGGAATTTCTTGGGAAAGTCCGCGCTCACCGTATTCTGGCCAATCACCTGCGTGGCCACGCGGAGAATGTTCGGCGTCGAGCGGTAATTTTCCGTCAGGCTGACGCGGAATCTGCCCGAGTCTCCGCCCGCCTTCCATCCCGTGAATTTTTCAAGAAAGAGTTGAAAGCTCCCGAACGAAGCGCCGCGAAAACGGTAGATGGCCTGGTCGTTGTCGCCGACTGCGAAAATGTTTCGCGCGTCTCCCGCCAGCAGTTCCAGCAGCCGCAGCTGCGCGATGTTAGTGTCCTGAAACTCATCTACCAGGATGTAGCGAAAACGCTGTCGCAGCGATTCCCGCAGGGCCGCATCCGTTTCCAGCAACGCCACTGCTCCCGTGATCAGCGAACCGAACGAAACGCGCTTCTTTTCTCGCAGCAACTCTTCGCTGGCGCGATAGGCGCGCGCGATCTCCTGCTCGCGTGCCACCAATTCCTCTCGCTCCGCCAGCGTCTCCGCATCCAACATGCCGCGCTCGGATTCGAGCTCGCTCGCCAGCAGGTCGGCATACCGTTGGTAATCTTCCGCGGGAACCAGTTCATCCTGGCAGCGTGAAAAAAACTCCACGAAATCATTCAAGAACTGCCCGGGCTCGGCCAGCCGCCGGTATTGCTCAAGCTTCAGCCGTGCAAGATTGCGCCGCAGCAGGATCCAGTGGTCCACCGTATCCAGCACTACTCGTTCGGGATCAACATCTTTCAGCAGCGTCTCGCAGAAAGAGTGAAACGTCGCCAGCGTCACCGCTTTCCCGCGCTCGCCAGTCGCTTTCACCACGCGCGCTTTCATTTCGCCCGCGGCTTTCCTTGTAAACGTCAATCCCAGGATGTTCTCGCCGGAAAGCTCCGGATTCGTGTGCAGGAGCTGCCGGATGCGCTCAGTGATAACGCGCGTTTTGCCTGTGCCTGCGCCCGCGATGACCAGCAGCGGCCCTTCGCTGTGCATAACCGCGCGCCACTGCGCCTCGTTGAGCTTCACGCCGCTCTCGTCGAGCGGTTCCATCTCGAACAGGGTTTGCATGAACTAAAAAGGGTAGCCGAATTCCAGTCGAACCGGAAACGAGACCAATGACTAAACCACGGTCTTTAAGATCTCTTCGCGTGATCTGCCTTTGTGATTCGCAACAAGCTTCAGGATCGCGTTCAAAGTTCCGACTCGCAAGCTCTTGTGGCGGGAATGGGTAATCGTTGATGGCTCGGTGTTTCAGTTTGAAGAATGATGTGACTTCCCGTCTGATGAACTTCTCGATACGCCCAGTGGCGGCAGAGACCGTCAGCCAGCTGCTGCCCGCTGAGGTCTCGCGGGGTCGGCGACATAGCCACCGTCGGCTTCTTCCGTGACTTCAAAGATAAGCTCATTGTTCATCTTGTTGTTCATCAAGTCCCTGCTGGCCAAAGGCTATCGCGAAAATATTCTGCGGCAACGCGCGGAAGTTTCCTGACCTTCCTGGGTTTCACCGCTGCGACTTGCGTCCCGCCGCGACGTCGGCGGCAAACTGTTTCGATTGCCCGCGCGGCACGCTCAGCGATTCCCACTTGCCTGTCGCTTTTGCTGTCAGATGCTTGGCCAGAAATACGATTTGACCGACATGATGCGCATAATGCGCGATCTGCCGGTTGATCGCTTGCATCACCGAGTGCGGCTCCGTGCGAATCGTGACCGTGCGTCCCAAGTCCGCGTCCGTCAGCGGCTCCAGCGCATCGAAGACGTATTTCCATCCGCGTTCCCACATTTCCATAAGCGTCGCTCGCGTCTTCGGCGGATCTTCGAATTCCGTGTCCCGGTTGCGGTCCGGCTTCTCTCCGTCCGTCGTCAGAAAGTCCCTCCACCGCGAACGCATGTTTCCGGCCATGTGCTTCACGATGATGGCGATGGAGTTCGACTCAGCGTCAATTGTCGTGAACAAACTCTCTTCAGAACATTGCGCCATCGCGCGTTCGGCTAGCTTCTTGTAGTAGCGGAAGAGATCGATGGAATCCTTGGCGTACGAAGCTGTGAATTGGTGTGGCATAACGCCATTTTGTTCCTTGCCTGTGCGCTGTCAACTTAAAATTCAAGTGCTGCGCAGGCATCCCGGCACGTTACGCTGAAAGCGCATCTCGAATTTCGAGTATCGATCTACCGTAGTAGAGAGGTTACCGGCCCCACGGACGCGACTTGCACGCCGGTGCTTGTTGGCCGCGTCAGCCGCGCCCCGAGCGTCAACCGAGCGTCAAACGGGGCTTGACAATTCGTTTTTTGTTCGCCTAAGATAACGGGACCGCGGACGAGAAACTTTCGGAAAGGAGATACGAATGACCATTGGATCATCGCTGCTTACGGAATTCGATCAGGAAATGCAAAACACCCGCAAGGTGCTGGAACGTTGTCCGGACGAGAAGTGGAATTGGAAGCCTCACGAAAAATCTGGCACGCTCGGCTGGCTCGCCGGCCACGCGGCCACTATGGTGGACTGGCTGCCGTACACCATCAGCACCGAAGAGCTCGACTATGCTCCAGTTGGTGGTCCCAGCTTCACGCCGCCAAAGATTGACAACCGCCAGCAGCTCCTTGCCGAGTTCGATAAGAACGTCACCGCCGCTCGCGCAGCGCTTGCCAAAGTCAGCGACGCAGAAATGCTGAAGAACTGGAGGTTGCTCGCCGGAGGCCAGGAGATTTTCAAAATGCCTCGCATCGCGGCCATTCGCGGCATGGTGCTGAACCATCACATCCATCACCGTGCGCAGCTCACCGTGTATCTTCGCTTGCTGAATGTGGCCGTCCCGGGCCTCTACGGTCCCAGCGCTGACGAAATGCAGCCCAACGCCGCCGCGGCAAACTAACCGGGTCTTCTTCTGTAAGGGGCGCAGCATGCTGCGCCGCTGTGCAGATTGGCTGCCGCGTAGTGCTTTGGCGCGGGGTGCTAGCAGCTAGCCCCGCAGCTTTTCTGCACGCGCCCTGCTCTGCACACCGGGCTTCGGCAACCTCCTCTGCAACGCGCTATACTAGTCGGTCGCTCCTCTGTCGTTCGGACGTTGGAGGTCCGCCATGAACACCGAAACTCCCGTGATTCTCTCCGCCGTCCGCACGCCCATCGGGAAATTCCAGGGTGGCCTCGGGGGTTTCTCCGCGCCTGAACTTGGCGCCAAAGTTGTTGCGGAAGCCATTCGCCGCGCCGGCCTCGAACCCCAGCAAATCGACGAAGCTATCCTGGGCAACGTCGTCCAGGCCGGCCTCGGTCAAAACCCCGCGCGTCAGGCCGCTCTGAAGGGCGGCTGCCAACCGCGCGTCGCCGCCATGACCATCAACAAAGTGTGCGGCTCCGGCTTAAAAGCTGTCGCTCTCGCCGCGCAAGCCGTGCAGCTGGGCGAATCCGAAATCGTCGCCGCAGGGGGCATGGAATCCATGTCCAACTGTCCGTATCTTTTGCCGCAAGCGCGCACCGGCTACCGCCTCGGCGACGGGAAACTCCTCGATTCCATGATCCACGACGGCTTGTGGGACGCTTATGAAGGTTTTCACATGGGCATGACCGGCGAACTCGTCGCCGAAAAATACGGCATCACGCGTGAAGAGCAGGATCGTTTCGCCGTCGAGAGCCACCAGAAAGCGGTTCGCGCTCGCAAATCCTGCTTTTTCGAAGCGCAGATTCTTCCCATCGAAGTGCCGCAGAAAAAAAGCGATCCCCTCGTCATCAAATACGACGAATCGCCGCGCGAAGACACTTCCATGGAAGCGCTCGCGAAGCTGAAGCCCGCCTTCAAGAAAGACGGCACGGTCACGGCGGGCAATGCTCCGGGCACCAACGATGGCGCGGCGGCCTTGATCGTTACCAGCGAACGCAACGCCTCGCGCCTGGGTAAGGCGCCCATCGCGCGCATCGTCGCGCAAGCCGTCAGCGGCGTCGAGCCCAAGTGGGTGATGATGGCGCCGGTCGACGCCGTCGAAAAGCTGCTTGCGAAAACCAGCTGGGACCGCGATAAAGATGTCGATCTCTTCGAGTTGAACGAAGCTTTTGCCGTCGCGGCCATTGCCGTCACGCGCGAGCTCAAGCTCAATCCCGAGAAAGTCGACGTGAACGGCGGCGCCGTCGCCCTCGGCCATCCCATCGGCGCGAGCGGCGCGCGCATCCTGGTCACGCTGCTCTATGAACTGCAGCGTCGCAACTTGAAACGCGGTGTCGCCGCCCTTTGCCTCGGCGGCGGAAACGCCGTCGCTCTAGCCGTGGAGCGCTTCTGAGTCTTTCGATCGCTCGCTATATTTGTTCCGGACTTAGGTTGGCTTATCGTCATAACTGGCTAGAATTTCTTGGCTGATGATGCTGCTAGCTCTGTCCCGGCCCGGGAGATGCGCAGATGTGGGAAGATTATCAATACTGCTGAGTCGTGTTCTGCAAAGACTACTTCTACCATCTTCGGCAGAACGTGTTTCACCGACACAGGATTCCTCTCGGCGTAACCCACGGCATCACGAACCATCCTGCGATCGATGCGCGCTTCCGCGTGCGTGGCGACGATTGCGGCAAGGAGTATCTCTACGCGCCATCCGAAGTCGTCCGCTACGAACAAGAGCCGCCCCCATCCTGTGAGCCTCATCCTCTCTTTCGCGAACAGGATTGATGCGTTTGTAGCTGGACATTCTCGTTCCGCGCGCCTGGGCCGTGCTACTTGTTCCCTCTTTGGTGAATCCGCAACCTCCTACCGCGACCCCTGGACTGGCCCGCGGGGCGCCAAGCCTTCGCGGAAATTGGTTTCTCCGGCAGCGCCGCCCCCAAGCCCGGCACGGCGAGAGCTTTGTCTTCCGAAGAAACTGCGGTAGGGTGAAAACGCCATGAAATACTGTCCCTTATGCGCCGCTGAATACAAAGAAGGCCGCGACCGCTGCTCCTCTTGCCGAGCCGCGCTCGTAGCCTCGCTCCCCGCCGAAGAGGTGCGCAAGAACCCGCCAAAGCTTCTCTGGATTGGCGGCAGCTCAGCCGAATTTGGCGCCGTGGCCGGGGCGCTTCGTGAGGCCGGCATTCCCGCGCTCATCGAAGAAGGGTGCACGCGAATCCTCCAGAGATTGCTGAATTGCGAATCGCAAATTTGTGTCTTGCAAAATGAATTTCCGTGCGCGCTGCAAACCGCCGCCGCAGCGATCGCCGCGCTCACTGCAAGCCGCAGCGTCGAGAAGTGCTATCAATGTGAGTCGGAATGCTCCGCCGCGCTGGCAGTTTGTCCGAAGTGCTCTGCAATATTGATTTTGGAACGCCCATCGAAACACCAGCCCGCCGCCGCGGACGAGGATCTGGCCCAAACTGTGAAATATTGCCCGCTCTGCGGCGCGGAATACGCGTCAAACTACCGGCACTGCACGGTCTGCGGCGTGGAACTGGTTCCCGAAGAGATGCGCGGGAGGCCGTTCAGTGACCAGGAATTGGAAGAGAAAATCGTGATCGTTTGGCGCGGCGGCGATCCCGCGGCGGTAAGCAATGTCGTCAGCCTGCTGCGTGCCGCCGGCATTCGTCACCACGTGGAGTCCACCCACGATCATTTCGTGTTTGAACTGGCCTTGCCGCGCCCAAGATATGTGGTGCGTATTCTGAAGCGCGACGAGGAAAGGGCGAAAGAGCTGCTCGGAGACATCACCGACAGCCCCTTCTTCGGCGCGGAAATTTCCCCGGACTTCCCCGAGGACCTCTCGACTCCGGCGCGCTCCTCCGATCGCCGCTGGAACCCTGCGGCCGCTACCGTGGAGGTTTGGAGCGGCGATGATGCGGCCATGGCAAAACTTGTAGGTGATTGTCTGCGGGAGAACCACATCGGTTTCCGTCGTGAAGGATGTGAGCCGGGGAAGCTCCGCCTCTTGGTGACCAACGCGGAGGAAGTCCGCGCCCGCGAGATTCTCCGCGAAATCCGCGAAGGCCGGCCCCTCGCATAATCACAAAGATTCGCTTAGCCGGTGCTACAGGTTGGAAGACTGGGGCGTGAGTTCGCCCCTGCCGCCAGCGGCCAAGTCGTTTCCGCAGTACGGGCAGAACTTGTCGAGTTCGCCGACTTCTCTCTTGCATTGCGGACAAGAGGGTTGCAGATTGCATTTGCAGTTGGGGCAGAAATTAAACCGCGCGCTGACCGACGCGCTGCACTGCGGACACGGATAGGGCAGCGGCTCGCGCATCAAGAAGTAAATCACAAATCCGATCAGCCCCCACGTCGGCAGAAAAATCAGAAT
>QHYJ01000016.1:103949-108013 GCA_003223255.1 Acidobacteriota bacterium
GAGAATACTGATCGACGCCACGATGCCGGCCAGCGCAAAGGATGCCAGCACCGGATTGTCCCGCAGTTCCGGCGGAAACATATCGTTGCCGTAGGGGTTGTAACGCTGCGCCAGGTTCACGGGAATGGCGATTCCCAGCGCAGCCGCATAAAGAAGCCCGACAACGACCAGCAGCCATTTCGGGATAATCAGGAGCTCGTCCCAGAAGCGCAGCTTCTCTTTTCTCCTGCGAACGCGATTGAGCCGCATCCTCTCGTTGAAAGAACTCGTCACTTTTTGTGAGTAATCCGCCATTTTTCTCTCTCTTGCCACGCAAATTGCTTTGGCCCCGACAATGTGTCGTCCCGAACCCGGTCGCGTCGTTGGCGAACGGCGGCGAGGGACCTGCTTTTCGCGCTGCTCCCTTCTCAACGCCCCGGTTTCATCCACTCCGGCTCTTCGGCTTGCCCCGCGCCTTCCAACAGCAGCACGAGCACCGCGAACAGTGCGGGAATCGTCCACCACAAGCCAAAACTGATTTCCAGGATAAGTTTCGGCGCGCCGGTCACGTGTCCAAACCATTCGAACACCCGCCAGACATACGGCGCGCTGGCAATCCCAAAAATCCAGGAGGCCGCGCAAGCCAGCCACAGCATGCGGCGCTGCGGCTGGCGTTCGCGCAACTCCATGGCGCGCAGCCGCACGCGGAATTGCGTCCGGCCCGCAAGATCCGCGGGCAGCGGAATCGCTGCCGTGCGCAGCGACCGCAGCGCGCGATCCGTTTGCCGCGCATGCTCGTTGCAAAACTCGCACTCTTGCAAATGTGCGGCAAGCCACTCGCTCTCCAATTGCGCAAGTCCTTCCACGCGCCCTTTGGCCACGAGTTGCAGCGCGCGCGTGTGCACGTTCTCGCTCATGCCCAACCTCCCTCGAGCGCCCCGCGCAACGCATCCAAACCGCGATACAGCCGCGACTTCACGGTCGAGACGGGAATGCTCAACACCCCCGCCATCTCTTCGATCTGCAATTCTTCCTGAAACCGCAGCACGAGTACTTCGCGATAAATCGCCGGAATCTTTTCGAGCGATGCCTGCACATCTTCTTCTCTCTCTTGTGCGAGCACCTGATGCAGGGGCGATGGCTCGTTCTCGCTCGGGATTTGCAGCGGCTTTTCCAACTCAGGATCGGTGAGCGCGTCCAAGCTTTGCGCTTTCTTCGTGCGCTGCCAGTCGATCACCAAATGCCGCGCGATGGCAAACAGCCACGCTTCGAATTTCGATTTGCCGTCGTATTGGTGTCCGCGCTCCAGCACGCGAATCCATGTCTCCTGGAAAAAATCCTCCGCGCGCGCTTTGTCCCCAGTGATGTACACCAAATACCGAAAAAGTCTGAATTGGTACTGCTCGATCAGCCGGTCCAGCAAATCCGGATCGCGCTGCTGCAAACCGCGCGCGATGTTTTTCGCTTCATCGCGCATCAGCGTGGAAAACGTCAAGGCTGGTCCAAAGACGTTCGCGCCTCCAAGGGCACTCAGGCCGAGGGCCAAGCCAGCTTGCCGAGCGGTCGGACATGAGTTCGTGGTGTTCATTCTAACTGCTATACGGGCGTGCATCGCAAAAAGACGCAAGAAAGGTCCCCGCGCTCATTCCGCCTAAACACTTCGTTCTTATGGAGTTACAGCCCAGGCGCTTAGGCCTTTTCCAGAGTCCAGCACGTGCTCAGTCTCTGTCGTTGCGCAGTGGACTTTGCGACCGAAACGCTGTAGCTGCGCGCCTTGCTGCAGGAGCCCGATGAGGGCGCATCGCCAAGGATTTCTTGTGGTGCTGACAACAGTTACGGGCGCGCCAGCTTGCGGTTCTAGTTGGCTTTGGACTTCGATTCCGGGCCTTCCTGGTTTTCCTTCACCAATTGCACGCGCGCGGCGGCAAACGGCATGACCGCTTCCAGCAACACCGGCGTTTTCACCGCGTCGTTCGCCAGGTACAGCGCGAAGGAAGCGTCCTTCGACTCCACGCCATTTTCAAAAACGTGAATCTCGATTTTTGTGGCGCGATAATCTCCCGCAGGCACGCCCACCGCGACCGACGCGCTCGCCAGCTTCGCACGCACGTTGTAGAGTTTGTGCCCGTCATATACCGGGCTGCTCACTTGGCGCGTTGCGGTCCAATCCACGGTTCGCAAAAACTCCATCATCCCCAGCGGATCGCGCGTTCCCGGCACCACGCGCGCCGCGGTGGCATCGGCTGGCGCGGGTTCCTTGCCGCTCGAGGTCATGCGCTGAATCGATTGCAGCTTCTGCCCCCGCTCGCTCAGCCGCATCTCATACTGCAGCGATGCCAGCGTTCCCGCATCGCTGTAGGAATCAAATTGATCGTCCAGCTCGAAGACGATTCTCAACGGTTTCAGCGTGTGCGCGGCCGCCTGTAAATGCCAAACGTTCTTGCCCAAAAAGCTTCCTTTGCCCGCAACTCTGAGCGTCAGCGTCGCCACGTTCTCGAGCTTCGAGACGTCCGCGGTGTAGTTCAGCACTTCGCCGCTCTTCAGAGGTAGTTCTATCATCGCGGGCGGTGCCGCCGTCTTTCTCGCCTTGCCCGCTCGATCCGATTTTCCCGGCCGTGCGCTCGGCGGAGTTGCCACCGAAGCTTCATGAAATCCCGGCGGCTCCGCGGAAACCACCTCGGGCAGCGCCAGCGGCTGCCCTCCCCGCGCGTGCAGCCAGTAAAAAACTCCCGCCGCGCAACCCAGCGCCACCAGCGCCACGACTGCGACCGTCTTTTTCATGCTCATCTTCTCGAACCGTTTCCTCGAAACAGGCGCGTGCTCGCCGCATTTCCGTCGTACAATATCTTGCTGTACGCGGAAATCATCCGGCTCCCTTCGCCGGCGCGCCGCGACTATCAGCGTATCAAAACGCGGGTGCAGCGTCTTTCCCGGCCTCGCCCTTGGTATCGCTGGGGCCACCTGTCCGCCAACGTGCTGGCTGTCCCCACGGTGGCTGTAAAGAGCTTGGAGCTTCGACCTTAGGAGGTTTCCGCGATGCGCTATCTGGTGACCGGCGGCGCCGGTTTCATCGGCTCGAATACGGTGGACGAACTCGTCCAGCGCGGGCACGGCGTGGTCGTCCTCGATGATCTTTCCGGCGGCAAAGAAGACAATCTCGCCGAGATTCGCAACAAAATCACCCTCATCAAAGGCAGCATCACGGACATCGAGCTCGTTCGCAAAGCCATGCACGACGCCGAGTTCGTGCTGCACCTCGGCGCCCGCACTTCCGTGCCCCGCTCCGTGAAAGATCCGCTCGAAACCAACCGCATCAACGTCGAAGGCACGCTCAACGTCCTCGTCGCCGCCAAAGAAATGAAGGTCAAGCGCGTGGTCTTTGCGGCGTCTTCCTCGGCCTACGGCGAGACGCCCACGCTTCCTAAAGACGAAACCATGCAGCCCGAACCGATTTCTCCTTACGGCGTCACCAAATACGTCGGCGAACTTTACGGCGCGGCGTTTCTCAAATGCTACGGCCTCGAAACCGTTTCCCTCCGCTACTTCAATATTTTTGGTCCGCGGCAGGATCCCAGTTCGCCGTACTCCGGCGTGTTAGCCAAGTTCTGCACCGCGTTTCTCGACGACGAGCAGCCGGTCGTTTTCGGCGACGGCGAGCAAACGCGCGATTTCACGTTCGTGGACAACGCGGTCTACGCCAACCGTGGCCGGAAAAGTATGCAACGTCGGCTGCGGCGTGCGCATCTCGCTCAATGAAGTCCTCGCCGCGCTGCGGAAGATTTCCGGCAAAGCGTTGCAGGCCAAATACGAACCACCGCGCGAAGGCGACATCCGCGATTCGCAAGCCGACATTTCGCGAGCCCGGAAGTTCCTCGGCTACGAGCCGCAAGTCGGCTTCGAGCAAGGCCTCCAGATTACCTTCGACTGGTACCGCAACTCGCAAGCCAAAGCCGCCGCCAAAGAAGCCGCAACGCAGGAAGCCGCCGAGGCCCGCGACCCGGGCGCAAAAGAATCCGCCGCCAAGGACGTCATTTCGTAGCGCCACTCTTCAGCGCGGCATCTCGCCTCTTCTGCCTATAGGCCAC
>QHYJ01000132.1 GCA_003223255.1 Acidobacteriota bacterium
TTCCTGCCTTGGCAATGATGAACGGCTTTCCGCCCGCTGCCTCGTCCACCAAACGGGACGGTTGCGTCTTGGCTTTATGGATGTTGACCATGATCACGAACCCCTCCCCTTGGAGCTTAGTTCACTTAGTTTAATTCAGCACGGGTTGTCTTTTAAGAACCCTGCCTCACCCTGCTCACCCTGGCTCCTCACGCGCGCTGCAACAAACCCTGCACAACGTATGCTCAGCAAAACTGTTGTTATCCAGAAGGCGACAAGCATTTCATTGCCCTGGGACTGAGTTAGCCCAGCGGCTTGTCATCGTGCCGTGTGGCAATGTCCCGGACACCATTATGCGTCCTTCAAAAAAGGCTAAACGCGTCCGTTCCCGACGCTTTGCCGGAAGCTCATGGATGCGTCTATCGAGGAAAAGGTTCATGCAGCTTAAAGTGAGATTGAGGAGAGGAAGGGGCGCATCGTTGCCGTCCTCGGCGGGCACGGGGATCTCGAGGTGCTAGTGCACTCGAGACCCGATGAGCTCGCTTCCCTGAGTGGCGTAACGATCTCCGGATTCCGGACAGTTCGTGTGCCCCGCGTCTGGGACGATCCCAACCGCCGCGAGGCGAGAAGAACCCAGAAGTAGAGCTTGGCAGTCTCGCGCGGACGTTCAAGGCTACCTTCGATGAGTTGACGAAGAGTGTCTCGGAACTCGCAACCTGGATTCGGTACTCACCACTACCTCCCGGAGCGAAGCCGATCGAGCCTTGGTTCGAGGATCAATCCGAGGACGATGAGGACGGCGGGCCGGAGACGATACACTGACTAGCCGCACTGCGAAGCTGCATCCGGTGCTGTGGTCGCTGTTTGCTGCAGCCTCGTACCGCGTCAGTGCGCCGGCAGATACTGCTGCAGCGATCTCGCTCAGATTGCAGTCGAATGCACCGAGGAGCCAATGACCCGCCTTTCGGCCGACTCGAAAAACGGCGAGGCCACTTGTCCGTCGGAGGCCTGGCACGCGCGATCACCTCGGACCGAGATATATAGATTTACACATCTTTGCATTTCTTCTCCGTTTCTCCGGCGTTGAGAACCAAATTCAACTAAAATATGGCTGCGAATTGAATTAACGTATTCTTTCACACGCGCCCGTGAACGGAACTGCGGGTTTTCAACTCCGATATCGACAGTGCGAGGTGACAATATGGCGGCGAGGCGTCAAGCCCACGACGAGGAAGCGTGGAGAAACGCGAAGAAGATTTGCCAACTCAGTGCTCAGCAGGTCGAGATGGCGCGCGCCCTGGGCATGAATCCGAAGAAGCTCCCCCGTCTGCGCCCCAGCCCGCGGCAGCGCTGGAAGCTCCCGGTGGGCGAGTTCATCGAAGAGTGCTACCGGAAGCAGTTCGGCGGCGATCCGCTCGACCATCACCAACATCGACCGGGGCCGGAATCGCGCAAGCTTCCGATCTCGCAACGGCACGTGGACGCGCGCAAACGCGTGACGGATGCGGCGTCGCAGCTGAGGGATCCTGGAAGCAATTCAGCGCTTAGTTCCATCCCTAAGGCAGAAGTTGGGAACCAATTCGGTCAGCGCGCGAACAACTCAAAAACCGTGAAGTACACATAGGAAAAAGAAAGATGAGACAGCCACCTGGTATTTTTTCAAGGGCTTTCTATGCAGAATTGCGCAGGTTCGAGTCCTGCCGGGCGCGCCAGGTTCAATCTGCGGACAGGCTGTACTTCTCGCGACGACAACGTGCCGTGTGGTAAGATCTCTCCATGGCGACTCTGCTGGAGAAGATCGTTGACGAACGCGTCGGCCAGACGCTCGTTGGCACTGTTAGCGTGGCCGTCGACCGGATCGCGGAGGAGATAGCACGTGAGGCGCTCGGGGATGAGACGTTTCGCCGGGCGTTGCGCGAGCTAGTGCGCGTTCGTTCGCAGAAGCTTTTGGATCAACTGCTCGAAAATGGCCGTGGCAACAGGCGACCATCCAAACGCCCAGTTAAGCGACAGTAACCTGCCGACCCGCTTTCGTGATCAATTTCTTATGTCTGCACCCAAAGTTCCAAAATCGTCCTCTAGGGCGCGCCACTCCTTGCACCGCAATAAATTGCGTCGCCGAAAACACTTGGTCGGCGGCCGAATTGCCAAGTTGCTCGAGTTCCGGCGCCTCAGCGGTTGCGCCGAGAGGAGCGAAACTCGTGAGGAGTCCTGCCGATGTGCGCCTTGAACGTACTGTCAAGATGCCTTCAGCTACTCGTTTCCGGGCGCGGCGAAGCAGACTTGGCCGCTGTAGCGGAAAACGGTGTGGCCCGCATTCAAGTCGACCTCGCCGATGTTGGTGAAGTCGCCCGTAGCACCGGCGAAATTGCCAGTGCCTCCGTTTATGTGCACGGGATAATTGAGAATCGCGTACAGCCCAGAGCCTGCCACTGTCTCTTTAGCCGTTGCGGTGGCTTGATCTACGAAGATGGTGTCGCCGTTTTGAGTCACGAAATGATGCTCAACGGTGAAAAGCGTGGTGCCGCCGGAACCGGGCGCAATGTTGAGGATGGTGGCGGCGACCGCGCCTTTCAAGTCCCCATCGGCGATGCCAAGAGTAGTGGATTGACCGATGACTCCGAGATTGGTCATGATCATCCCGCCTACCGGAACGCAGTGCGGCGCGGCGTTGGTCGATTGGGCAAAGGAACGGGAGCTCGGCAGGCCTACCGAGGAAATCACGAAATCACTAAAGTTATCAACGCTTGATGATCAGGAGATCAAGGGCAGAATCATGCTTTTCGCCGCGGCATTGGAGGCCGCCCCCAAAATGGTGAAAAGCAGATGCAAACGAGCCCCGAAGGCAGTTCTGAAGCTGCCGGATCTTGAACAATCGAAGTCGGCAGTTTTGAACAGTCTAACTAACATCGGCGAGTTCAAAACGCCCCTACGACCATGCGATTCGCGAATTCATCGACTGGTACTGCTCGGAGCCTCGACTCGCCTTCAACAAAACGGTAGTCACGCGGTACCGGATTGCACTCGAACAGCACCCTTGTGTGCGCCTGCCAGATGCCGATAGGCAAGACGTTCCTGTACCGTCCTTAAATGGCCATGCATGCATTTCTGCGTAAGACTGGGTAACACACTGGCACGGAGCGGATTCTATGGCGACCGAGAAAGCTCGGTATGTGTTTAAGAAAAAACGGGAGTTAGTGTATTGTGAACTCCCATAAAAAAGCTCTTTACCGTTTACGGGTACCGCTACTTCGCGCCCGATTTGTGAACTGCGGCTTTGCCCCAATGCTACAATCCCAATGGTTAACGGAGATACGGCAGCAAGCCACAGACATTTCCGTCGCAGAGTTTTCGTCATAAGGCCATCCTTATCGTTGTTCATCGTTCTTCCGACCATGCGTTAATTTCCGCGACAGAGTGTACCGATACGAACAAAGATTCATTTGCTCGCCTTTTTGCATTGGAAAGTTAGTGGCTCGGACCACAGGGCCAGGGAGCGGAGTTTTCGCTGGTAGTCGCAAGGCCACGGCGAGCAGAGGATCAATTTCCGCCCGCCGTGAGAATTCTCGTGTGCCCTCCGCGCGGAGAAAGCAGGATGCGTCATGAAAAGAAAACGCCGTTACTTTCGCTGCCGATCTGCGCGTAGTTGACCGTGGTTGTTGCCGGGTCGGAGACGAACCGGAAGCCGTGCCCGGTGATCTTGGGTGTCGTGGCGGTAACGGCAATAGTGACCTTCCCGATCTCGGAGAAGTTGCCCAGGAAGTGATTTGTGGCGTCATGGACTCCCATGAAGCTCTTCGTAACACCGCTCCACTTGATGTCAACCGAATCAATTCTCCCGCTAACGAATCCAAGCGGGCGGTCCGCGCTAAGGCTGTTAGCAACCGTGAAAGCGTCGAATACTGCGCAGATGTTTTCGGCGTGGAGTTCGGCAGTGCCCGCGGCCAAATCCACTTCCGCACTGCCTTCCGGCACCGGAGTTGTCCAGAACGTTAGACTCTCAGAAATGCCGGCATCCCAGGAGTGATCGCGCCCCGAGCCCGACGGGCTCAGAGAGTCAAGTCATATGAACGTGAGCGTGCCCGCGTGCGGAAGCCCGTCAACGCCCACAAATGTCCCTTTAAAGAAACGCCAGTCGGTGTGGAACATGTACGCTGTGCTATCACCCGTATTCAGGTCCGTCCCTGTGCCGGAAAAGTTCAGGTCGGCCTGAGCGATCACTCCCTTAAAGTCGGTAATGGTTGACGGATCAAATCCGGCGTTGGGGAAGTGCGGGAATGTGGATGAAGCGCTGCCATCGGGCGGCCCAGGGAAGAAGAAGTGGCCACCCGGCGGCGCGGTGATGTGCGGGATAGGCCGCGAGAGGGCTTTGCAATTGTCATCATCCGCCTGTACCGACGACCGCAGGCCGGAGCCTAACAACAAACCAGCTCCGGCAGCGGTTCCGGCTGCTCCACGAATGAGGCTCCGCCGGCTCAGCCATTTCTGTTGAAGCTTTTTCCATAAAATAAGGTCTTGATCGTTCATTGTCGATCTCCTTCGACTTGCCGTCCGCGCACAAAAAAAGTTGTGCGCCGGTGAGTGATGGCCCGGGATCCCGACCATACCAAGAAGGAAAACATGAGAGGAAAATTGGGAAAACTGGGCGTTAGTCTGCGCCCGTGAGTTCAGACTTGTCAAGAAAAAATCGTGAAATTCGCATCAAACACGGATTCAAGTGCGAATTCAAGTAATGATAGTACCAAGGCTCGAAGAGAGCCGAACGGATTGTCGTGAAGTCTGATTTACCCGCCCCCTGGAGACATATATGCGGCGTATCGCCATCTCGTCGTTCCTTGTCTCGCCTCGATTTTTGGATAGCCTCTCTACAGCTTCCACACGGGCTTCCCGCTGACGATTCGCGCTGTGGATGCGTCGGGCACGAACTCGCGGGGCGCTCGAGCCAACTGCAACGGACCGGCGCACGTCTCCGATGGCGTGGGACCTACAACCACTTGGTTTGGCATCTCGTTTTTCTCGGAACTGCTTGCGGGTACATTGGGAACCTGTGGCAACGGCGTCCTGCGCGGGCCCGGTCTCAGCGAGTTTGACTTCGGCATTGAAAAAGAGATTCCACTCAGTGAATCGAGGCGGTTCGAATTCCGCGGCGAGTTCATTAACCTGACCAATACTCCGATTTTTAATTCGCCAAACACCTCTGTTACGAGCGCGCTGTTTGGCCAAATTCGCAGCGCCCAGGGCGAACGCAATGTGCAGTTGGCGCTGGAATTTTATTTCTGAAGTGGCTTGGGCGCTGGACAATCTACAGCGATTTTCGGGTTGCGGAACTGCGCCGAGGAGAGGTCTGCTTTTCCTTCGACGTCGCTGCGCAGCGAGGAGCGGAGTCAAATTGTCGGTCTGTTATGGTCACACACCTGCGCGTAAAACCAGGAAGCCATGTTCACAGACACAACCGGACGCCCTGTCCTGACAGTACCGAGTAACTTTTTGGTTGGTCAACGCTACCAGCGTACTATAATAAAGCCGCAAAAGAAGCACGCCAAAGCAACACGTCACTCGAAAAAAGCGAGCATGTCTTTCTCCGCGCGCCTGCTGTGCACGCTTAGCCGGGGTTACTCGCATTACCCCGCGGAGCTCAGAACGCAAGTGTCAGACCGTGACCATAGTTCCGTCAAACTTCGTAAAGGTGAAGCCGCTGAAGGGCTCATTATACGTCGCACGCTGGTCCCGGAGGATGTTGATGGCAACCTCCTCGCCGAGCAAGAGAGCCTGCTTGGCATCGGAGCGCCAGTGCACGCCGGCCATGTCCCGGCCAAGGGCCACATTGTTAGCCAGTTTGTTCAGCTCGCCCCCCACCGTGATTTGACCTGCGTCGGAACCTGTGTAGGGGAGCAAAGCCTGTCCATCGTCGGAAGCTACCATAGGATTGGATATCGCGAAGCTTTCGTTGAAGAAAGCCTTGAGGGCGGTAACGCAGGCTCCGGCGATGACGCCATGCCCCTCGGCGTAAGACGGATGTTGTGGACCTCCTTCAGGGTATGCTGCGGGCAAAAGGTATGAGCCATGCTTTGTAAAGATCTGGCCAGCTGCCGATGAGTGCAACACGTCGCTGTGGACGGGGTACGCTGCCACTCCCGCGATGGTGTTATGGACGAGGCCCCCGTACGCGATCGGCCGCAGGGCGCGGTGCACGAACCACTTTTGGTACCACATAGCCTTTAGCGCTCTGTTCGAGACTTCACCGAGCAGGTCCAGGATGTGTTGAGCTCCGAAGGTTTGAGCCCCTGCCTGATTCGTTATGGTGAGGTACGGATTCCCGGGATTGAAAGGCACCTTGTTGCCAAGCAACCACTGCGTCGCGAAGAGGTAAGCCTGGTATACGAAATCCACATGGGCCCAAGCTCCGAGGTCGCGACCGCTTTTGGTGTAGGTAGTGAAATTCGGAATGATTGTGTTGGCCGGAAAAGGTCCTTGCCCGTTCTGCACCTGCAGCCAGGACGCGAAGTCCGTAAGATAGTCGGTGTCAGACGGATATGTATGATACTTCTGCGTAACGCTTAGCGTCCCGAAGCTTACTGGTAGGAGGAAAAACTGAGAAAGGTAAGGCCCAACCAGATCGCCCGGCGTGAACCCGCGGAATAGAATGCCCGCCGTAACCTGGCCGTTCGCCTTTGGCCCTCTGAAATCCGACAGTGTGCTAAGTTCATTGATCGCGGCTGCCGTGATTGGCTCCCTCCCGTATTGAGAGAACGGGACGTCGCGGGCCAGAGCCATCCAGTAGTCTTCCACCATCTCGCCGGCCCTCTCCGCGCTGGCCAAGGTGGGTGACGGAGGGATGGTCAGTTGGGCGCTATCGGTGCCCTCAAGATCAAAGGCGAGCCCTCCCTGAGGACCTGCCAGCTTCACGTTTCCCCCCAGGGGAATGTTCGCGAAACCCTCGGGTTCGCCGGTTTCGCAGGCGGTCAATAGGGCTCGGTAAGCGACCGGGTCAACTTCGCCGATGCTGTTGTGGGGCAGACCCTGAGAATAGTTGCCAATGAAGTTAGGATGAAGGGCTTCGTCGCCGTTGCTAATCTGCTGTGGAGTAGGTACATTGCGCTCGGCAATTGCTGCCTGCAGTCGAGTCCCAAAGGACTGCGCTCTGCGCGTTGGGTCATCCTCATGCGTTGAAACCTGGTTTCGGTCGGAGATCTGTACGACTCCACGAGCTTCGGCTCTTTCGCCCAAAAGCATCGAGGGCAAGCCAGCGCCTGCGGCAGCCATGACTGCCGTGGAAGCGCCGGCCTGCCCTAGGAACGAGCGCCTGCTCAAGGAATTAGACTCTGAGCAGGTTGGCAAATCCTGAGCGTTCAACTTGCTGTCGCGCAGATCTTTAGTTGTTTCAGACCGCTGGTTCCTCCGGTTCTGGCTCATAAAAGCTCCTTAAATTCCAAATTAGTGCGTTGTGCAAGGCTCTTGGTTTCGGCTATACGACTGGAATCTGTCCCTTCCGTGGGAATTTCGCCTAAAAACGATGGGAAAACTACTGGGAAAAATCTCGAGTGGACAGCAGCAACTCTGCCCCGCTGGGTTGACTTTGTCAAGTGTGCGTCTTGCGCCTGCCTCGCGCCATCCAAAATACAAACCGAAGAGGACAACCTCGTCCCATCTAGAAATATCTGCGTAAATGATGCGCGGATAACCGCGTCTCAAGTACGTTCCAGCTGCGTGGTCGTCTTTCGCTTATGGTCGGGGCATCGGCTGCATTGGAGATAGGGTGCGCTCCGGCATCGGGAGGTTGGTCTCGCGGACGGGATGATCGATTTCGCAAGGCCGCGCTGGCGCCTCAAGCCCGTCCATCAGCAAATAGCCTTGCAGCGCGATCCCTGTGCGGAAGGTCTTCAAGGGCCGAAATGTACTCGACCTGCAGCTCGAATAACTTTCCTTGAGCATCCAGGACACGCGGTAGGACGCCAGCATTTGGCCATATTTTTATAAAGATACTGCATGCTCCGAGATATAAACGGTCAAGCATCGACCCCGACGGAGCGATATAGTGAAACGCTTCCGCCCACTCTAGCCCGCACCTTCAAAAGCGAGCGGTCGATGGTCTTGAGGATGGTTTCCTGTTTTTTGTCTATTCAGAACCGAAAGCACGCCCGGCTTTTCATCTGGCTAGTTGATGCTGACGGTGACCACTTCGAGGGCGCGGTGACCGTACATGCGATAGATCGTCTGGAAATCCGGCATTTCCTGTTGACATGGCCCGTACCACATGGCCCAGAAGTTCACCAGCAAAAGCTTGCCGGTTGGATTTTTTCGCTGGGCCTTTAGCTCTTCCGCGTTCGCAGGCTGAAGCTGTATGGGCTTGCTCTCGATCTCGGCAAGCTCTTCCTTGTACAGCCATTTGGTGGAGCAACCCACGGACGGAGTCTTCGGCGCGGGAACAGGTCGACCCTTGAGAATCGCTTCGATGGCGATTCGCTTCCCGGCTTGTCACTAACGGCTCCCGCGGATTGTAGCAGAACTTTGGCTGAGTAGTCTTGAAGACAGTGCGTCTCTCCATCAATTCCAGGGAGGCAGAAACCTGGGGTCGAAGCCCCTGTTGGCAAGGTTGGGGTCCAGACTCATCCGCAATCGCGGACGCACCTAACCTTGTGCACGTGGGTGGCTCAGCCGACCCAGAGGGACCGGCTGCAGTAACTACGATTTCGGCGGGGTCTGAGGCGATTTACAAGCTGCGCAAAGCTTCGTGTGACAGTGATCTGAGGAAAACTGGAGTCAACACTCGGCCGAAGGAACCCGACTTGAGCCAGAAGAAAACCGGCAGACGCCTGCAACTATCCCTAGAAAG
>QHYJ01000134.1 GCA_003223255.1 Acidobacteriota bacterium
AAAGCAGAAATCGCCACGGAAAAAGCGATGGTGAGCGCGAACTGGCGGAAAAGAATTCCCGTGGTGCCGGGGAAGAGTGCCACCGGTACAAACACGGATACCAGCACCAGCGAAGTCGCAATCACGGCCCCGGCGACTTCTTTCATGGCCGCAGAAGCGGCGTTGTGCGGCTCGCTGATTCCTTCCGTGATGTGCCGTTCCACGTTTTCGATGACCACGATGGCGTCATCGACCACAAGTCCGGTGGCGAGTGTGATGCCGAACAAAGTCAGCGTGTTAATCGAGAAGCCGAGCAGCTTGATGAAGATGAAAGTGCCAATCAGCGACACGGGAATAGCGATCGCCGGAATGAATGTGCTGCGCCAGTCCTGCAGGAAAATGTAAATGACCAGAATGACCAGGCCAATGGCTTCGAGGAGCGTAATGAGCACGTCGCGGATGGACTCGCCGATGACCGTCGTGGTGTCAAAGGCCACGGCCGCTTTTAAGCCGGGAGGGAAATTCCTGGAAAGTCGCACTAATTCGGTTTTGGCGGCTTTGTCCACGTCCAGTGCATTTGCACCCGGAAGTTGCGTGACCGCCAGGCCGACGGCATCGTGGCCGTTGAAACGCAGCAGCGTTCCATAATTTTCGGCGCCCAGTTCCGCGTGGCCCACATCCTTCACGCGGACCAGCGTTCCGTCGGTCCCGGTTTTCAAAATAACGTTGTCGAACTGCGAGGCTTCGCTGAGACGGCCCACAGCCCTTACGCTGATCTGAAACGAGCGTTCTTGTTGAGTCGGAGGCAGGCCAATTTGCCCCGCCGCCACCTGCACGTTCTGTTCTTGCAAAGCATTCAAAACGTTGGTGGCCGTCAAGCTGTGTTCGGCCATTTTGGAAGGATCCAGCCACAAGCGCATCGCGTACTTGCGCTCGCCAAAAACAATGGCGTCGCCCACGCCTTTCACACGCTTCACCGAATCCTTCACGTAAACATCAAGATAGTTGCTCAGGAACAAGCTGTCGTATTGCCCTTCGCCCGCGTAGACGCCCGCACCAAAGACGAATCCGCCGATTTGTTTCGTGACGATGATGCCGGTGTTTTTAACTTCGTTGGGAAGCCGCCCCAGCGCCTGACTCACGCGGTTTTGCACGTCCACCGCGGCCAGGTCCACATTGCGGGTCACGTCAAAGACGACGATGATCTGGCTGGTCCCGTCGTTTCCGCTGGTCGAGGTGATGTACTTCATGCCCTGCACGCCGTTGATGGCCTGTTCGAGCGGGATGGTCACCGCGGATTCCACCGTCTGCGCATTCGCGCCGATGTACACGCTGCCGACAATGACCTGCGGGGGAGCAAGGTCGGGGAACTCCGCGATGGGCAACGTCGGAATCGAAATCGCCCCCGCAAGAATGATGAAAAGGGAACAGACCGTGGCGAACACCGGGCGTTGAATGAAGAGAGGAAATTTATTTGCCGCTGGCGCCGCTTTTACCGTCGTTCTGAATCTGCTCGGTTACGGGCATCCCGTCCTGCAAGAACTGTGTGCCGGAGACGATGATATGCTCTCCGACCTTCAATCCGCCCAGCACGACGAAGTCATTCCCCACCGTGTCGCCTAGCTTGACGAGCCGCTGGCGCGCTACCGTTCCTTTGACTTCATTGGTCGCCACAAACGCGAAGAACTCGCCATTGATGCGCTGCACGGCCAGCACCGGAATCACCGGGCCTTCATGGATTCCCCAGGTGATCTGCGCGCGCACTTGTTGCGCAATGCGCACTTTGGATTTTGGATTCTGAACGGGAGCCTTGGCCAGTACCGTTTGCGTGTCGGTGTCCACCTGCGGCGAGACGAAACTGACTTCCGTTTCGCTGACCGTATTTACCGCGCTGTCGAACAAGCGCACAGGCAGTCCGACCTTCAGGTTCCGAGCCTTCTCCGCGGGAACATAGATGTAGGCTTCGAGCGCCCCCGGCTCGTCCACAGTCGTCAGCAGGGTCGCGACGGTAACGCGATCCCCCACATGTACAGGAATGTCGCCTACAATCCCGTCCATCGGCGCGCTGACGCTGTAGTAGTGCAGCTCGACTCGCTGCTGCCTTACCTGCTCATCGAGCGCCTTGAGCTGCGCCACCGCGGCATCGTAAGCCGTTTGCGCATTGTCCAGCTCCTGCTTGCTGATGACCCCGGCGTCATGCAGTTTCTGCGCGCGCTCCAGCGAAATCTTCGCATAGCGCATATTGGCTTCCTGCGCCATGCGCGAGGCCTCCTGGCTGCTGACCGTGGCTTCCTGCTTCAGCGGATCGATTTGCAGCAACGGCGCTTCCGCCGTCACGTGGTCGCCCGACTTCACCAGGATCTTTATGATTTGCCCTTCCACTTGGGGATTGATGGCCGCCGAATGGCGCGATTTCAGGATCGACAAGTATTCCGTAGTTTCAGGAATTTTTGCCGAGGTCGCAATACGCACCTGCACCGGCATGGCGGCTGGACCGCCGCCCGGCGCATTCGCCGAACTCTTCCCACAGGCGGTCGCAAAAGCCGCCAACGCCAAAGCGAGCGCAGTAGCCGCCATTCGCCGCCCAATCTGCGGGAGGTCTTTCTCGCCTTGAATTTCCGTATGCAGAATCATCCTTAATTCCACGTAGGTGGTAAAACGATTTTACGACACTCTTGCGCGGAGACACTAGAGCGCGGCCAGACTCTTGATTGGATGCCCGGCCAAACGTTTGGTTAGCAGGATTACAGCCTTGCAGGTAGGACAGGCATTTCCCTTTTGTTCGCTTCAATAAAAATCGCGGGAGTTGATGCGCTTGCCGGAGAGCCCGAGCTGCAGCACATCCATCTGCCCCGGCCGGTCGAAAATCTTTCCCGGGAAAAGGTTTTTCAGTACCACGCGCAGGCCTCCGAAAGCTGCACCCACCGCCACCGCAAGCCCCATAAACAAAAGCGTCAGGATAATGATTCTTCCCAGGATCACCACCCAGGGCGGGTCGGTAATCTTGTGGGTCGGTTCGTTCCAGGTGACTTCGGTTTCGTACCGCAGCGCGTTGCGCAGGGATTCGCCGAACGCGGAAGAAGAGGGCCTTAACACCAAGGAGAGCAGCGTGCCCTTGCGCTCCACGGTCGTTCCGGCCTGTTTCTCTGCGGCGGAAAGGGCGGTCTCCAAGTGCCGAAGGTGCTGCTCGGCTAATTGCGGAGTCGGGTAGTCAATCAGCACCAGGACGCTGTTTTCTTTTGCCCTTTGGTAGCGCGCGAACATCGCTTCCGCGCCCAAATTAAATCCAACCTCATCGGCAAGCGAGGCGAATTCGGCGCGATCCAGCCCTCCGAGCGCTTCCCGAAAGCCGGCCGGCCCGAGCGCGTAACGCTGCGTTCCGTCGGTAAAGCCCCCCGGTAAATAGGTGCGGATCGGCGGCAGCGGTGTGGCGTCGGCGGATTTCCGCACGATGCCTGCGAATTCGCGCAGTTCCGCGGTGGTCGCAAACTGCGGCTGATCCACATCCACAAAAATATTTCCAATGAGCATCACCAGCCGGCCGTGCCCTATCCCGGTCAGTTGCCCGACCGTGGAAGGCTCCATACCCGTGTCCAGGGCCGCAGTGTAAGCCTCATACGCTCCAGAAGGATCGTGAAATCGCTGGAGGCTCACAGTTAGGGTCTGCGAACCATTCGAGTACGACCTCTTGAGCCATTCCTCGATGCCTGACTCGGTCAGAAGCGCCGCTTCTTGGTCGGTGGCCTTGACTTTAGCTGGGGGGGTGCTGGAGACCCAGCTTCCAAAGCGATCAGGGAATGTGGTTTGGGGGCTTTTCTGGGCAAGGCAGTATGGCGCGCTCGAGAGAGCGAGAATCAAGACAACGAAAAGAAAAACGTGTCGGCGCATCCCTACGCTCATTTTGACACCAAAAGGCTATCTTTGGTTACGGGATTGTTCAACCGCCGCTGCGCTCGAGGCAGACTCCCGCGAACGCTTTCTTGGGGGAAGGTTCACGGTCATGCTGTTCATGTTCTGCAGGTAGCTGGAAATGCCCTGAAACAGACCTTCGGCCAGTTTTTGACGCTGTTCGGGCTGCTTCAAGAGCTTTTCGTCGGCGGGATTGCTGAGGAAGGAAATCTCCGTGAGGATCGAAGGCATGTCCGCGCCGATGAGCACCACAAACGGCGCTTTGCGCACGCCACGGTTTCTTACGCTCCTGCTGAACTTTTGAATTCGCTTCGCGAGCGAGTCCTGGATGTCTTGGGCAAATTCTTTGGACTCGTCGATTTTTTCCGTCTGCGCGATTTTCTTGACCAGCGTCTCCAGGTCGTGCACGCCTTCCTGCGCCGTGGCGTTTTCGCGCGCGGCCACTTCCATGGCTTCGGCCGAACCTTTCAAGTTCAAGTAATACGTTTCAATCCCGCGTGCGCCGGTGTCACGGCTCGAATTGGCGTGAATGGAAATGAACAGGTCGGCCTTCGCCTGGTTGGCGATATTGGTGCGCTCTTCCAGCGGAACGAACGTGTCGTCCGCGCGCGTGTAAACCACATCCGCGCCCGGCAGACGCTGCTCGATGATTTTTCCGAGCCGCAGCGCCACGTCCAGGCACAAATCTTTTTCCATCAAGCCGGTAGGCCCAATGGTTCCCGTGTCGTGCCCGCCATGTCCGGGATCGATCACGATGCGTCCGATTTTCAGGCCCAGCGTGCGTGTCAGTGTCGATTGACCGTCGCGCAGAGGTTGTGGCGCGCTAGTGGGGCGGATTAAATCCGGCTTCGTGTCCGCCGTGGATCCCTTGAACGATTTGGACTGCCTGTCTTTTGCGGTTGGCAGCGTATTACGGGGGTTCGGCACGGAAGTCGAAGCTGTTCCGGTGTTCGAAGCTTCCAGCGTGCCGGTGACCACGGTCTTCGAATTGCCGGCCTGCGGCTGCTGGGGCGCGGGAGCCGCTTCTTGGCTCGAACTCTTTGCGATAACGGCCTTCTCATCTCGCCCGCTGTTCGCAACCGTCTCCGGCAGCTTCGATTCTTCCGTTGGGCTTTTCTGCGGCCGCTTGGCGCTCGCCGTGCGCACCGGCTCCATGCCAAAGGAATTTCCGTACAAATCAATCACCAGTTGCGTCGGGTTGCTCGTTAGCAAAGCGGTGTAATCCTTGACGCCGTTCACATCCAGAGCCACGCGCACCACGCCGGAGTGATTTTGCGCCACGCGCACGGCGCTCAATAGACCGCCCTCAACGTGGATGCTGCTTCGCGCCACTTCCGGCGTCAGCTGCGCGGCGTGCAAATCAAAAAAGATTCGGTCGGGATTGGCGATTCTCCCCGAGGTGAATTCCACGGTGTTGTCGAGATCGATGGTGATCCGCGTGGCGTCGCCTTTCAGCGACGCGCGGATGCGCCGCACGTGCGGAATCTCCCCGCCATTCGAAGACGCCACCGACTTCCCGCCCGCATGCACCGGCACGCTCGGCCGCGCCTCTTCCAGTGCCACGCTCTTTGCCAGCGCGGAGGTCTCTTGGCTGTTTTGCAGCAACGCTAATTCCGCCAGCGCCTCTTCCACCTCTCTTTTCTTCGGCGAACGCGGAAAGCGTTTCAAAAATTCTTCGTAAGTTCTTTGCGCCTGCGCGGTTTCCGCAAGTTGATCGCGCTGCAGTTTCGCGATGCGCAGCAAAGCTTCCTGGCAATATTTGTGCGCAGGGTATTCGCGCACCAGAAATTCGTAGGAGTCCACCGCCGACTGGTAATAACTGCGCCCGAAACGGTCGCCCATCTCGGTGTACAATTCCGCGGCAGCCAGCAGGGAATCGGGCACTTCCGGTGCGCGCGGCGTAATCCACGCCACGCGGCGGTAGCTCATCACCACTTGCTTGTAATCGGCGAGCGTGCGCCTTTCACTGGGTTTCGCGTTGAGCGCGGCGCGCTGCTCTTCGGCGCGCGCAAATTGCGCGGAAGCGGACTGGCGTTTTACCGAGGCGGTCGGCTCGGCGGCACTCCGGCCTGCGTTGGCGGGTGGGATAACGGAAGAGGTCAGGACCAAACCTAGCGAAACGGGGCCCAAGATGCGAAGCAAGATTTTCTTCCCCGCAAACATCCGGCTGCTTCCCCAAGCCTTTCGCTTCGTCTCCCTGAACATTTTTTTGCCGCTTTCAACTCTACGGCCCGTGCCGCCGTTCCTTCGAAATACTAATCCATTTCGCGTACGCGCTACGCCGTCATTTTGCAAAGCTTAATCCAAATATTAAACAATACGTTCCAGTACTCAAGAGGCTTGAAGGGCTCCAAAAGAGACCAGGCGCAAACGTTGCGTCCCGGAACCCCCCGGGGTTCCTAAACGGAAAACGGAGCATTGAAGCTGACGACGGTCTTTAGTCGTTCGTAAATATGATGCGACCGTCGGGTGTGACGTCCCTGTGGATGGCGTGCGGGTTGACGAACGCGTCGGGCATGCGGCCGGAACCCGGCCGGAAGTACGCGTTCTGGACCTTCTGTACGTAATTGCGCGTTTCGCGGAATGAGGGAACTCCATGGGCGCGGTCGACTGCGCCTTCTCCCGCGTTATACGCCGCCAGCGCCAAGTCCAGGTTGCCATTGTAGCGTTCCAGCAATGTCCTCAGATACTTAACCCCGGCGTCGATATTCTGTTGCGGGTCAAAAACGTCATAGGCGCCATAGCGTTGCGCGGTCGTGGGGATCAATTGCATTAAACCCCCGGCGCCCTTATGGGAAAAGGCCTTAGGGTTCCAATTGGATTCCGTCTCGATTACCGCACGAACCAGCGCCGGATCCATGCGGTGGCGCTCGGCGGCTTCGCGAATCAGCTTCTCGACGCCATCGCGGTCCATGACCACGGCGGGACGCGAGCGTCCGGTGAAAGTAACCTCGCCAGGAAGATATATATTGGTGTGCGATTTGGTCGTGGACGCGATCTTGACCGGGGTAGGGTTGGAGTTGATGAAGAAGCGGCGGCCGCTGTCGTCGACAATCTTGGCGATCTGGGCGCTGGCTGGACGGGCGCAAAATGCCAGCGCACCTAAAATCAGGCAGGCTGTGAGTGTCGCGCGTTGGTTCCTCATGGCTCGGGGAAAGTCATGTCCTTCTTGGATTTAACCCCTTATGCTTCTACCCCACTCCCATGTGCTCCTTCATACCGCAGCGCTGGTTTAGGCGTCAATATCCCGCGAGTACTATACCCCCCTGACGAACGGCTAGCTTCCGCAGCCGTAGAGGCATGATATATCGGGCCCTCCATCCCCAGAAACGGACAACATACCCAAACGGCAAAAGCCTACGGACACAACTCCCGGTCCCGCGACACTATAGCAGACCTTCGATGTAAGAGGGAACTTTCTGCAAGGCCGTTTTCAGGCCAGCTGTATCTTTACCGCCCGCTTCGGCCAAATCGGGTCGGCCGCCGCCTTTGCCGCCGAGCTGCTCCGCCAGCGCCCCTATCAGCTTGCCCGCATGGACTTTAGAGGTCAGGTCCTTGGTCACCCCGGCGATCAAGGCGACTTTGCCGTTCTCCGGCATACCCAGGGCGACCACTCCGGAGCCGAGCTTTTGCCGCAGGCTGTCGACCAGCTGCCTAAGCCCTTCGCGGTCAACAGGTTGCACTTCGGCGGCGATCACTTTAATGCCTTTAACGACTTGCACCCGCGTGGCCAGCTCGTCGAGTTGCCCCAAGGCTCCCTTGCGCCTTTGGGTTTCCAGCTCCTTTTCGAGCTGCTTGGCGGTTTGCGACAGCTTTTCGACCTGGGCGAGCAGGGAGTCCTCGCCGACTTTGAGCTGGCCAGCCAACTGGCCCAGAATCTGGGCTTGCTGCTGGTAATGTTCCAGGGCGCCGATGCCGGTGACGGCATCGATGCGGCGCACGCCGGCGGCGACGGACTCTTCGCTGACGATTTTCAGTACGCCGATGTCGCCTGCGCGGGTCACGTGCGTGCCGCCGCACAGCTCCTTCGAGTAGAAGCCGCGGGGCGAGCGCGGATCGGGAATGGTCACCACGCGCACGTTCGATTCGGGGTACTTGTCGCCGAAGAAGGCCAGAGCGCCGGAGGCGAGCGCGTCTTCAAGCGAAGTGACCTTGGTTTCGATCTGCGAGTTCAGGCGAATTTCGTCGTTGACCTGCTGCTCGATGTCGCGCAGCTCTTCGGTGTCGACGTGCGCGAAGTGGGAAAAGTCGAAGCGCAGGCGGTCGGGGGCGTTGAGCGAGCCGGACTGTTTCACGTGTGTGCCGAGAACGTTGCGCAACGCGGCGTGGACCAGATGCGTGCCGGTGTGATTGCGGATGATGCGGGCGCGGCGTTCGGCGTCGGCCACGACGGCGACGCGGTCGCCGACACGCAGCGTTTCCTTGGCTACCACTTTGTGCGCGACGAGTCCCGCAACGGGGTAGAACGCGCCTTTCACTTTGGCGAGTTCCTGCGATTCGGAGTTGTCGTAGAACCAGCCGGTGTCGGCCACCTGCCCGCCCGATTCCGCGTAAATCACCGTGCGGTCGAGCACCACTTCGCCGGCTTCGCCCGGCTTCAGCTCATTGACTGGGCCATTCTTTGCGATGATGGCCTCAATCCGGCAATCCTTTGTGCTCGTCCCGGAGTAAAAGCCCAGTTCGGTCTTGAACGTTTCCGCCAGCTTCGCGTATGCCGGATTCGCCGCCTCTTTCGCCCCGCCCTTCCAGGACGCCCGCGCGCGTTTCTTCTGCTCCTCCATCGCTTTCTCGAAGCCTGCCATGTCCACCGAAGCGCCAAAGTCTCTGCAGGCATCAACAATAAAGTCCAAAGGAAGACCGTATGTGTCGTATAGCCTAAAGGCTCGATCTCCTGGATACATCTGATTGGGCTTTAGTTCGCTGATTGATTCTTTGAGCTGGCCCGCTATTTTGCGATTCGCGGCGCGAAGCTCCTCTTCCTTGCCTTCCATCGCATGCTTTGTTGCTTGAGAGATGTTGCTGGTTTGAGAGTCAAGCGCTTTGAATATGCCCTCATGAATTGCTTCGAGATTTTGCCGTCCTAGTTCGCGGAGCTCCTCTTCCAGCTTTCGGAGGCCGAGGGCGAGTGTGCTTGCGAACCTGCGTTCTTCTGCCCGGACAACACTCAGAACGCGATCAGCGGACTCCAGAACTTCTGGATATGCCTTGCCCATTAAGTCGGAAACGATATGCACCATCTGATGCAAGAACAGATCGCTTGCGCCAAGCAACTTTCCGTGTCGGATCGCACGCCGCATGATCTTGCGCAGCACATACCCGCGTCCGTCATTGGAAGGTATGACGCCATCTGCGATCAGAAACGTGGTGGCGCGCGCATGATCGGCTATGACCCGCAGCGATGCAGCCGCATGAGAACTATATTCTGTCTCTGAGTAGTCGGCGAGATCGACGCCGGTAAGTTTCGCCGCATGATTGATCAACGGCACGAAGAAGTCGGTGTCGTAGTTCGAGATGACGCCTTGCAAGACGGCGGCGACACGTTCGAGGCCCATGCCCGTGTCGACGCAGGGCTTAGGCAGGGGAGTGAGCTCACCGCTCGCGTCGCGGTTGAACTGCATGAAGACGAGGTTCCAGATTTCGACGTAGCGGCCGCAATCGCAAGGGAATTTGCAATCGGTGTGGCCCTCATCCGTGGCGGCGGGGCCCATGTCGTAATGAATTTCGCTGCAAGGGCCACAAGGGCCGGTGTCGCCCATGGCCCAGAAATTCTCCTTCAGGCCGGGAATGCAGAAGATGCGGTCAGCCGGGACTTTTTGTTCGAGCCAGAAGCCTTTGGCTTCTTCGTCTACGCCCAGCGTGCTGCCAGGAGCGGCTTCCGCGCCGCCAAAGACGGTGACGTAAAGTTTGTCTTTGTTGATGCCAAACCATTGCGGCGAAGTAACCAGTTCCCAGGCGTAAGCGATGGCTTCCTTCTTGAAATAATCGCCAAACGAAAAATTGCCGAGCATCTCGAAAAAGGTGTGGTGGCGCTTGGTGAAGCCGACGTTTTCGAGGTCGTTGTGCTTGCCGCCGGCCCGCACGCATTTCTGCGCCGTGGTGGCGCGCGAGTAGTCGCGCTTTTCAAGGCCGAGGAACACCTCCTTGAACTGGTTCATCCCGGCGTTGGTGAAGAGCAGCGTGGGGTCGCCATGCGGCACGAGCGACGAGCTGCGCACGTGCTTGTGCCCTTTGCTCTCGAAGAAGCGCAAGAACATCTCGCGGATCTCATTCCCGCTAAAGGTTTTCGTCTTTGTGCCCGTCGTCATTCTGGTTTCGATTCCCTGAGTCGGGGCATTTTCCTTTCGTTCGTGCTCAGGGCGCTTCCCATTATTGCAGAGGCAGAAAGATACCACCATTGCTGTCGCGAGGAAGGCTCTGGGGGCGTCAAGTCTAAATTGATGGGGACCTGATGGGAGGGGGGCCCACCCACCCGGGTACTTTTACATCGTTATTAATTAAAAACAAAGGACTTGCAAAGTGGGCAGTTTGTATTTGTAAGAAAACAAGCGAGATAACCAGTGTCAAAAAAGGGCAAACCAGGCGCGGCCAATTTGGGGCAGTTTGTCTCGTAACCATCCAGAATCGAAAAGGCACATAAGTGATTGAAAAAAAAGCAGAGGTTCGAGGTTGGAAGTTCGGGGTTGGAAGGGAAAAGGCGGCTGAGCGTTCGAGGCTCAGCGTAAGAAACCACATAAAATGTTACCACAGTATGACGAAGAAATCCAGGAAAATTTGTAAGTGATGGAAGACCTTGCAGATAGTTCCCTTGGCTTTGGCGCCACGGGGGCAGAATGAATGTAAATGAATGTGGAAAACCTTGCGAGGACCGTGCCAAGGGCGCGAAGATGAGGGGTTGCGCACAGCTCGAAGGGAGGAATTCATGGGGGAAATGATTCAAGTGAAGCGGCCCGACGGGAAAACGTGTCCCGGGTATCTCGCAATTCCCAAAGGAGCAAACGCACCCGGGTTTGTCTGCATTCAGGAGTGGTGGGGACTCAACGAGCAGATCAAGAAAACCGCGGATCGTTTTGCAGCGGCGGGATACCGGACGCTGGTTCCTGACTTGTATCGCGGCAAGGTGGCCAAGGCTTCCGACGAAGCGCAGCACATGATGAATAATCTCAATTTTCCCGACGCTGCCGAGCAGGATATTCGCGGCGCGGTTCAGCACCTCAAGCAAACTTCTAAGAAAAAGGTTGCTGTGGGCGGATTCTGCATGGGCGGGGCGCTCACGCTGCTGGCGGCTCTGCGCATCCCGGAGATGGATGCCGGTGCGTGCTTCTACGGCCTTCCGCCCGTGGATCCCGCTGAGTTCCAGAAGATCAAGATTCCGCTGATCTGTCACTTTGCGAACCAGGATGACTGGTGCACGCCCGCGAAGGTCAATGAGCTCGAGAGCATGCTCAAGCAATCGAAATCAAAACTTGAGATGTATCGCTACGAGGCGCAGCACGCCTTTATGAATGAAACGCGCCCGGGAGTCTATCATGCGGCATCTGCCAAGCTGGCCTGGGACCGTACCCTCAGCTTCTTGAAGAAAGCGCTGGCCTGAACGATTACACGCGTTCCTCTCAGCGGACTGTCATGACTGCTTTGGAAAAAAAAAGAAGTGTGGAGGGCCCACTATTCGAGAGGGAAGTAGCTCATTAGCCCTCGAAAAAGCTGATCAGCTGTGCGTGGGCGGAGCCTACATCGGGTTCGATGCTGCGGATCATGTCTTTGTAAATGTGCACGTCCCATTTATCGCTGATGCGAATCCGGAGAAGCGCGTCAAATTCGTTCACTACGGTACAGCATAGGGAACCTTTCGAGTTCCCATTCACGATGTTCATTACGACGGGTTTGTCTAACCAGGAGGAATAGTTGGCTATCATTCTTGTTCCTTCGCTCAGGGACTAGCTGGACATGCTCCAGTGGCCCGAGCATTGAGGGCGAGCGAAAGCGCACTTCTTTTTTACGTTGATACGGAGCTAACTCCTTGCTCTGTGATCTGCATCACGGTTGGATGGTTCAGGACGCACAAACGGATTGCGCCTTGCACTGGAGTGCGAAGCCCCGTAAACGTGCGAACAGGAAGCGCAGCTACTCCAGATCAAGTTCTGCTTCGGGAACATCTTCGCGGGTGAGGTATTTGAGTTCGCGGCGGATGATGTCGGCGGAGAAACCGGCGCGGAGGAGGCTGCGGTAGAGGGAAGCAAGTTTTTTGTCGTCGATTTCGCCGTGGAACGAGCGCAGCTTGCGCTTGATGCGCTGGCGAACCAGGGCGGCTTCGTCGGTCACCTTCGCGACTTCTTCGAGAGCGGCTTCGATGTGGCGGTCAGGGACGCCCCGCGCACGCAAGTCCCGTGCGACACGAAACTTGCCCTGTTTGCGTCCCTCGGTGCGATGGCGGGCAAACTGAGTGGCGTAGCGGGCGTCGTCGATCAAGCCGGCAGTCTTGAGTCGCGCCATAACTCTTTTCACGAGCGACTCGTCTTCGCAGCGGCGCGCGAGCGCCTGCTTCATTTCATGGACGGAATACGCGCGGCGCATGAGGATTTTGATGGCAGCGTCATACAGCGCGGATTCGGAGGCGAGCTGGCGCGGCGTGGAGAACACGAGAAAAAGATGAAGTAAAGAAGTAAGGAAGTAAAGAGGGAAGAAGAGAGGACGCTGAGATGAGGAAATGCCAAGGGGCAGCGGTCATTGAATAACGAATGGCGCGGAAACAACGGCGGATTCGGCCATGGGGATTTGGCGGCGGAAGGGCTTGGTTTCGATGTTGGCGTTGGCATCGGAGCCCGCCAGAATGGCGGAGACGTACGTGTTGCCAGACGAGAGGAAGGGAATCGCTACGGAAGTTTTGGCTGTGCCATGAATGCCAGCGAGAGCGTAGCCCGTCCCGCCACTAGGCAGAGTTCCCAGCTGATAGACCTGGACAAGATAACCGTAGGGCTGTCCTATCGAGGTAGGATTCCAGTTGATGGTGACCGCGGTGGTGCTCAAAGTCGCGGATTGAAGAAAGCTGCCGCCGTTGAGTGTCGCGGATTGTACGGGGCCGAGGAGGGGCGCGACGGGGCCCGTGGGGAGCGCGGTCGTCTGTTTGTTGGTAACGAGGAAACTGTCGGTCGCGGTGGAGTTGGGGCGGGGAAACGTGACGGTGGAAATCTGGCCGTACTGAAACATACGTGGCCACGCCGAGGGATACGGGTCGCCGTAGGAAAGCGTGCCGTAGTCCACATCGGTGGTGATGGCGGCCACGCCTAGGCCGGAGAGCGGCGCGTTGAGAGGAGCCACAGAGAAGCCGCAAGCGTAGGAAGCCGGAACGGGGACAGAGTTGGCGGCGGGCGGGAGGGTAGGCGCAAGCAAAATGAGATCGGGTCCAAGAAGCAATCCTGAAGGTGAGAGAGCCAGACGATCTGTAGCGTAGGGTTGTGCGAAAACGGCGTAATCCGAGAGCGTTGGCGAGGGAGTTTCGGGGTCAGCCGAGGAAGCAAGGGCAGCCCAAGCTGAACCGCTGATGCTGAGAGGCAAAGATACGGTTGGGCTGGAGGACAAAGTGGCATTGATGGGATCGGTGGCGCCGTTCACGAAAGCTAGGTTGGAAACGGTCTGCGAGGGTCCGAGGAGATACCCGGTGAAATTCCCGGAACTCGTGAATACGTACTGCCCGAGGTAGAGCGTGGTGACCTGCGTCCAGTCAATGGTGGAGGTGACGGGGAGGCTGGAAGTAAACGTAGTGGAGTTGGCGGGGATTTCGCCGAATGCCGGAGAAAAAGAATCATCGAGGTCGGTTTGCGTCAGGAAAAAATCACCGGCTGTGGAGGAAGGATTGATGCCAGAGATGGAGGAAGTGAAGGTCGTGGTGCTCTGCGTGGTGGTGGCCGGAGGACGGCCGATCACGTCATAGCTGGCGATGGTCCAATAGTTGGCGTTGGGGTTGATCTCCAGCCAGTAGTAGCCGGCGGGAACGTTGGGAATACTGAAGGACGCATCCGAATTCGCAGCACCCTGAAGGCGCTGGAGCGAGCCGTCGGGTTGGGGCACAAGAGCGGCGGGGTAATTGACGTTGACGGGCCATTGCGGAGCCACATTGATGGAACCGGAAGGCGTCCGGTACGCGGCAAGGGCAGTAATGTTGACAGTGCCATTGGGAGTGACGCTCCAGGATTGCGTGGCGCTGCCGCCCGCCGCGGTTGTGGCGGTAACGGTGAAGGAATTGGAGACGCGGGATTCGCCGTGCGTGGGAGTCCAGGAAACGGTGTTGCCGGAGAGCGTTGCGCCTGACGGAGAAGCAGTGAGGGAGAAGGTGATGGCGCTGGAGTCGGAAGACGTGGCGGCGAGCTGGTAGGAATAAGCGACACCTTCTGCGGCCGTGGTCGGAGGACTGCTGGTAATTGTGGGTTTAGGAGGCGGTAGGGGCGGAGGAGGTGGGCTCGAGCTGCCGCCGCAACCAGGAAGAGTGAAAATGAGAAAGGAAAGAACAGACAAGGCCCTCGGGGGAAAAAACTTCATAAGATGATCCCAAACTTACCCTAGGCCGGGAAGCCTATCGTAGGGAGGAATCCGCGGACAATGAGGTAAGTTAAGTTACCCAATGAATTTTGGCATGGATGGTGCGTGAAGCCCGCGAAATCATGAGCAAGTCCTATTGGAGTCCGCTCAGGACAAACAAGGCTGCAGCACTCCAAAAGCTAAAGACTGAAGTCTGTGCTAGGCAGCCATTACACCTACTTGCGGGCGAAGCGCTCGAAGTCGGCCATCTGGCGTTCCATCTCCTCGCGGGCGGCGTCGGAAGCGGAGCGGATGCCCTGGATGCGCAGCTTGAATTCGTCGGCGTTCGAGGCGCGGGCCAGAGCTTCGTCGATGGTGATGAGCTGCTTGGAGTAGAGATCGAAGAGCGACTGATCGAAGGTCTGCATGCCGTATTGGCTGGTGCCGGCGGCGATGGCGTCGTGAATCAGGCGCGTTTTGTCAGGATTGATGACGCAGTCACGAATGTACGCGGTGGCGATCATGATTTCGACCGCGGGAACGCGGCCTTTGTCGTCGGCGCGGCGCACCAGGCGCTGGGAAACGACGGACTTCAGCGTGGCGGCGAGCTGCAAACGAATCTGCTTCTGCTCGGGAGGAGGAAAGACCGCGATAATACGCTGAATGGTTTCGGTGGCGTCGAGAGTGTGCAAGGTGGAGAGCACAAGGTGGCCGGTTTCGGCGGCGAGCAAAGCGGTCGAAATGGTTTCGAGGTCGCGCATTTCGCCGACGAGAATCACGTCCGGGTCTTGACGAAGAGCGGCGCGCAAGGCGGTGGAGAAGTTGGCGGTGTCGACTTCGACTTCGCGCTGATTGATGAAGCTTTTTTTATCGCGGTGCAAGAACTCGATGGGGTCTTCGATGGTGATGATGTGGTCGGCGCGCGTGGCGTTGATGCGGTCGATGATGCCTGCGAGAGTAGTGGACTTACCGGAACCGGTGGTTCCGGTGACGAGCACGAGGCCGCGCTGCTCTTCGCAAATTTTGTTGATGACCGGAGGAAGATTTAATTCTTCGGCAGTACGGATTTTCGTGGGAATGACGCGCAGCACCATGCCAACGTTGCCGCGCTGCTGGAAGACGTTCACGCGGAAGCGACCGAGGCCCGCGACGCCGTAGGCCATGTCCAATTCCGCCGTTTCCTTGAACTTCTGCTTTTGGC
Organism: Acidobacteriota bacterium; assembly: GCA_003223255.1. Classification (GTDB taxonomy): domain Bacteria; phylum Acidobacteriota; class Terriglobia; order Acidiferrales; family UBA7541; genus Acidiferrum. Next base: position 15,602 of record QHYJ01000134.1, read on the forward strand.
GGTTGGTCATCATGCTGAAGGCCATGGAAAGCATTTCTTCCGGCGTGATGCGGGGCACATCGGTGAGCGGGGCGAGCAAGCCGTCGACGCGCAAATAGGGGTGGTTGCCGACTTTCAGGTGCAAGTCGGAAGACTTGTTTTCGACAGCCCGGCGGAGCAGATCGTCAACGCTAGTCGGCATGAGGAATTCCCAGTTTTCAGTTCTCAGTAGTCAGTAAAAGCTCGGAAATTCTTCTTCCGAGCTTGGCCTGAGGCCAAAGTAGCATCCGCGGATAGGGTGGGCAAGGCGGCCGGACAGACTGGTTGCGCGGTAGTTACCTGTACGGAAGTAGGGTTCTAAGTTGCAAGCTAAGTTATAAGTTCTTAGTAGAAATAAAGAAAACAAACGGTTGAGGTCGAATTCTATTTTGCATGAGTCACCAGTCAGCGGTGACGGCCTTCAGGCCTTTTTCAGGTAGAGGGTGTCGTAAAGCAGGCCAGCGATAAAACCTCCGGCGAGCGGGCCGATCCAGTAAACACCGTGGTGCGCCCAGTGGTTCGCAAGGAGCGCGGGACCAAACGCGCGAGCGGGATTGAGGGCGGCGCCAGTCAGCGGGCCCGCGACCAAGATTCCCATGGTGATGGTCAGGCCGATGCCGAAGCCGGAGATGGCTTTGAAAGCGCCTCTTTCGTCGATGGCGGTAGCAAAAACGACCAGCACGAGAAAGAAGGTGGCCACAGCTTCGAGGGCCATGCCGGCTCCAACCGGAAAGTCGCGCGCCAGTTCGGGAGTGCCGAGGGCAACAGCGCGCCAGGCGTCATCGGGAATGGTGGCCTTGAGGACGAAGGCCACAACGATTCCGCCCACGAGCTGCGCCGCCCAATACAGGAGGGCTTCGATGGTGTTCAGCCGCTTGGTGACCCAAACGCCGATGGTCACGGCGGGATTGAAATGTCCGCCGGAAATGTGGCCCATTGCGGAGACCATGAGGCCGATGGCGAGGCCGTGCGCGAGGGCGATGGCGAGGAGGCCGATGCCGCCGGAGCTGCGCAGATATTGATCGGCGCAAATGGAGCCGGCGCCAAAGAAAATCAGGGCAAAGGTGCCGATAAATTCCGCGACGAGTTTCTGCGTAAGACTGTACATGGAGAATTCCTCCCAAGCAGGAAAGGAAAACGGGCACGATTCCGACGGCTGCATTCTAGCCGCAGTGAGGCGCGAAACGCCAGTCCGGGAGGAGGCCGACCCTTCGACTACGCTCAGGGCAAGCAGCTGCAGCTCACACAGTTCACCGTGAGAAGGCAAGAAAATGGAATTTGGAAAAAGGAAAATGGAGATCCAACAATTTGAAGTTCGAAAATCGAAAATCGGAAACCCAAGCTTGCGGCGGCTCGAGCGAGGTGCCAAGAGTGTGATCGAGTTCCACGCACAAAAGTGTGAACGAGTGGAGCCTTATCCGGTGGCGGCTTTGGCGCGTGGTCTTGAGTGAGATGCGCGAGTTGCGCCGCGCTTGGAACGCGCTTTCTGGAATTGCCTCGCGGCGCGCAAGAAGGCCAGCCAAAAGCGGTGCGGCGCTTCCGGGCGAGAGGAAAGCTGCGGCTGGAACAAAGTGGCGATAAAGAAGCGATGGTTCGGCAGTTCTACCGCGCGAGTCTCGCCCTGGATGCCGCGAGCGCTGATGTGAAGTCCGGCCGCCTGAAATTGCTTCTCGTATTCTTCGTTCACGCCGTAGTTGCAGTAGTACTGCTCGGAGTCATCTTCGCTGCCGCAAATGGAATGAAGCCGCGTCCCGGGCACGATTTTCAAGCGTTCTTCGCTGGAGGCCTTAGGGCCGCCTTCGCGGCGATCCGGCAACAGTCCCGCGTGCGAGCAAACTCGATGCCGCGTAGCATCCCGGCGAAGCTTTTGTAGGGACTGCCCGGTCCAGCAATCAGGCCGTCCCAACTGTCCAGAATTTTCGGTGCGTCGGCGTTGTCGAGGGAAGGGGTGGGAATCCAGCGCACCATGAGCGGGACGTTCAGCCTCGTCGCGGCATCGTAGAGCGCCGCATTCGTTGCAAAATGCGAATGATAACTCGGCTCGAAGTCTCCAATAATGCCGATGCGAACGGCGCTAACCATAGTGCGCTCTCCAAGAATGGATCCGTCTTGTCAGATAAGAACACGGATGGCTGAAGCAGAGACAGAGCCAAATTGGAGTCGCGCAGGCTGATTTAGCGCGAGGCGGCGCTGACGGGGGCACCGACGGGCGTGAGCCAGTTGTGGCGGTCGGGCTTGTTGCCGCTGGTGATGGCAAAGAACTCTTCCTGGAGTTTGCGCGTGATTGGCCCGGCCACGCCTTTGCCGACCTGAATGTGGTCGACCGAGCGAATCGGCGTAACTTCCACGGCGGTGCCCACGAAGAAAACTTCATCACCAATGTAAAGCATTTCGCGCGGGATCACGCTTTCTTTGCAAGGAATGCGGAGATCTTCGGCGATTCTCATAACCGCATCGCGGGTAATGCCGGGAAGAATACTAGTGGCCAGCGGCGGCGTGTACAGCGCGCCATCGTGGGCGATGAAGATGTTCATGCCGGAGCCTTCGCTGACGTGGCCGCCGGAATCGAGTGCAATGCCTTCGGCGAAGCCGTTGAAAGACGCTTCCATGCGGATGAGCTGCGAATTCATGTAGTTCGCGGCGGCTTTGGACATGGCCGGCAGCGTGTTGGGCGCGATGCGCGTCCAGGAGCTGACGCCCACGTCGACGCCTATTGAAAGCGCGTCGGGACCAAGATAAGCACCCCAGTGCCAACAGGCCATGTACAGGTCGATGGGCGAATTGAGCGGATTCACGCCGACGTCGCCGTAGCCGCGGAGAACGATGGGCTTGACGTAGCAGGAATTCATTTTGTTGATGCGCACAAGTTCGCAAGCGGTGTTCGAGAACTCATCGACCGAATAGGGAAGCTCCATGCGGTAGATTCGGGCGGAGTTGATGAGCCGCTGCATGTGTTCGCGGAGGCGGAAGATAGCCGGACCCTGCTTGGTTTCGTAGCAGCGGATGCCCTCGAAAACCGCGGAGCCGTAGCTGACGACGTGAGAAAGAACGTGCAGCGTAGCGTCGTCCCAATTAATCCATTTTCCGTTGTGCCAAATTTTCTCGGTCCGTTGAATGGCCATGTACAACTCCCTTGAATCGTGCCACGTGTGGACGCAGCTTAAAAATTCAGAATAAGGGAAGAGGAGAGGGAGCGTCAATTAGGAGAAATATGGAACGAGTGGGCCCGCAAACCAAATTGGCATAAAGAAATGCGCTATTTGGGGGCATGGTTGGAAGGATTGACGGCATTGCCGGATTGAATCGACATTCTCATGGCCGGGCGCAGCGAATCAAGCGCGGTTTGAAAAGCAGCGAAGGCCGTTTGAGATTCCCGAAGAATGCGGTCGATGCGGTTTTCCCAGATGCCCAGGAGAAGAAAGGGGATTGCCGTGCTGGCGACGAGAAGCTTGGCGCGGCGAGGAATCTTGGTTTCCGGCTCCCAACGGAAGAGTTGCATCGAAAGGAAAAAAGTAAGGATCGCCCAGCAAACCAGGGAAGCGATCTCCGTGTAGCGGCTCAACGCGGTGGCGGAATTGACGATGACCTGTTGAAAGGCGTTCACCAGGTAGGTGGCGGGGAGAAACAAGCCGACGCGCTGCACCACCTTGGGAAGATAGGCGAGCGGAAAAGTGGCCCCGGAAAGAAAAACCAGCGGTAACCAAATGAGCTGATTGAGAACCTGCGTTTCTTGCATGGTGTTGGTGATGCTGGCAATGACCAATCCAAGTGAGGCAAAGGAAATAGTGCCAATGGCCACCAGGACAAAAATGCCCAAGAGGTTGTGAAGGGTGTGGACATGGAAAATCAGACCGGCGAGGAGGAGTTCGAAAATCACGGTGGGGAGGGTAAGGGCCAGGTTGGCCACGACACTCGAGGCCAGAATGTCGCTGGTCGTAACGGGCGAAACGTGGAAACGGCGAAGAATGCCTTGCTCGCGGAACATCACGATGGTGGCACTAAGTCCCCAGAAACTACCCATGACGTTGAGCGCCAAAACCGGGCCGAGAAAGTAGGCGGCGCCCGCTGGCACGCTCTTGCCAAAGAACCCCAGGTAGCCAAAGAAAAAGATAAACGGCATGACGATGCTGAAAAAGAAAAACATTTTGTTGCGCAGAGCGAGGCGGATGCGCATTTCGGTCAAACTGGCGAAGTTACTCAATCGCGAAGCCTCCTTCCGGTCATTTCGATGAAAACGTCTTCGAGGGAGGGCGTGGCAATTTCCAAACTGACCAGTTCGTTGCCTTGCGCTTCCAAGTGCTTCACCAGGGAGACGATGGTTTGCGGCGGGCGCTGCGAATGCAGGACGTAGGCCCCGTCCACTTCCCGCACGTCCACGACGCCTTCGAGATTTTTCATTATGCCGTTGGATTCGGGCTTGGAGAGGCGAACTTCGACGCGCGTGGTGGCGCCGGCGCGCGACTTGAGTTCGCGAGGCGTGCCCAAAGCGATCACTTTTCCATGATCGATGATGGCCACACGGTCACAGAGCCGCTCGGCTTCTTCGATGTAATGCGTGGTCAGGACAATGGTTTTCTTTTCGCGCCGCAATTCCTCGATGATGTCGTAGATCTCGCGGCGCACCTGAGGATCGAGGCCCGCAGTGGGCTCGTCAAAGAAAAGGACTTTTGGGTCGTTGACCAGAGCCATGGCCAGGGCCAGGCGCTGTTTTTGCCCGCCGGAAAGCTGATTGTAGAAAGTGTTGCGCTTTTCCTCGAGGCCGAAACGTTTGAGCAAATCTTCCGGCCGGCGGCGCCGCTTGTAGAAGCTGGCGAACAGGCGCAAAGCCTCCATCACGCGGAGCTTGTCGGGCAGGGAAGTGGATTGCAAAGCCGCGCCAATCTCCTGCTTCAGCTCTTGGGGTTTCTCTTGGGGGTCAAGTCCGCATACCGAAACTCGACCGGAGTCCAGCGTGCGCAAGCCTTCGAGGATTTCCACCGTCGTCGTCTTCCCGGCGCCGTTGGGTCCGAGAAGGCCAAAAACTTCTCCCTCTTCCACGGAAAAACTGACGCCGCGCACGGCCTGGACGTCGCCGTAATGCTTTACGAGATTTTCCACTTGAAGCATGGCGTTGCCCATATTCTGCACTTCTGATCAGAGCAAAGGAGAAGGTATAGGATACCGCAGTTGTTTCGTTTGTGTTTCCGTGTATTGGTGCCAAAGCGCTCCTGACCCCGATCCCTATTACCTGGTGCGTACGAGTATGGCGCCAAGCGCCATGGCCGGCGCGCTTCGCCGCAAAATTAAGGAGATCGAACCAGCTCGCTCCGTCTTCGACATCATTCCACTGGAGGAGCATGTGAACGACGCCTTCGCCGACTGCGCACCATCCTTCTGACCTTCCTTGCGGCCACCGCTGTGTCTCTCGTTTGCGTAGGGCTGTACGGAACGCTCAGCTACACCGTGAACATCCGCCAGCGGGGAGTAGGATTGCGCCTCGCCCCGGGAGCTTTGCGGGAGCAAATCGCGAAGTAGTTTCTTCTGCAAGGACTTGGTGTTACCGCACTGGGGTGCTTCGCGGGTTGGGGGCTCGCTTTGGCTTTCGCGCGAGTGCTGTCTGGAATGCTTTACGGCGTTTCACCTACGGATGCTACGACTTTGTCCGCGGTCATTTTCTTGGTGTTCTTGGTGCTGGTTGTTGCCGGCGTCGCTTCGCTCGTGCCCGCGATGGGAGCGGCGCGCGTCGAGCCTATGCAAGTCTTGCGCGAAGACTAGCCTACTTTCGGGCCCGCTTTCGCGGGGCTGCGCTCTTAGACTTACCGATCTTTCGCGGCTGCCAGAGGTGGCGCTTCAGGTCCACACGAAATTCGACGACGGAAACACCCTCGCTTTCGAGAAGTTTTTTTTGCAGCAAAGCGTGTGGTCCGCGGATGAGAATCTTTCCGTGGTCGCCGATCACGCGGTGCCAGGGAATGCCTTTTCCGGATGGAGTGGCGGCCATGGCGCGTCCGGCCGTGCGCGCTCCGCCCGGCAAACGCAGAACTCTAGCCAGCCCCCCATACGTTAGAACCTTTCCTCGCGGAATTCGTTGCACGAGGCGGTAAACGGGATTCCAGGACATTTCTTGTTGTAACTCCCGAAGACCAATCGGTCTCAAAGGACGAATGCGTCATGGTAGGTGTGAGTTTGCGGAAGAACAAGAGAAAAGTGCCACTCCGGGGTTTAATGAAATGGGTAGACGCTGATTCGGATGCAGACAACCCGCGTGTATTTCATGCGCGTCGAATGCGCGGGATGTGCGGAAAAGGACGGGACGGCGGAAATCAAACAACAAGGATGCAGGGAAATCGATGTGATTCAGCAAAAAAATGATGGGGTGATAACCGCAGGTATGTTTAAGGTGAAGGGGTTACTTATACGGTGCAACTTTTGGTGAAATATTGTGTCTAATATTGCAGAGCGTAGTGGAAGTTGTTTACACTACGCGCATGGAATGGAGCTTGAGGTGAGGTAAGTTATGGCTTTTGTCCGCCGCAAAGGGAATTCGTTCTACCTGGTGCACAACGTGCGCCGCGGCGAAAAGGTGCAGCAACTGCATCTCGCGCGCCTAGGTCAGCGCGCGCGTATTACTGAGGAGGTCGTCAAGGAAGTTTCGAAAAAGCATCCGTTCGTGGAGCTCAATTGGAGAGCACTGCGCGAGCAGTGCAATCAGTCCGTGGACCTGGCGGATCCCCAGTCTCCCGAGGTGCAAAGACTCGTTTCTTCTCTTCGTACCCTCAATCTTGAATTGGCAGATGTGTTCCCGTCGCTCGTCCGATTTTCAGATTCATCCACGGTGGCCAGGGAGCTGCTGGTTCAATTGCGGCTCCTGCAGTCGACCATCCAGGTCAAACTGGAACAATTTGGCCGAGGACGCGGGCGGTACAGCGGCCCACAGGGGCGGGTTCGCTAGGAGGCGGTCATGGGGGACTACACTCTTTCGCTCGATCCAAGCAAGCGCAGCGCAGATACGATTGATTTCCAGTCGGCGCTGCGGGCGAAGATTGTGGGCCAGGAAGAGGCGGTCCAGGCGCTGGTGGATCTCTACCAGGTGTTTCGCGCCGGGTTGAACTCTCCCGGCCGTCCGGTAGGAAACCTGCTTTTTCTCGGGCCCACCGGTTCCGGAAAGACACGCATTGTGGAAGCTGCCGCCGAAATCCTCTTTGGAGACGCCCGCGCGGTCGTTAAGGTGGATTGCGCGGAGTTTCAGCACTCGCACGAGATTGCCAAGCTGATTGGCTCGCCTCCGGGCTATCTGGGACACCGGGAAACCCACCCACTCATCACCCAGGAAACGCTGGCGGCGTGCCACACCGACAAGCTAAAACTAAGTTTCTTGCTTTTCGACGAGATTGAGAAGGCCAGTGACGCTTTATGGCAGTTATTGCTGGGCATTCTGGATAAAGCCACCCTGACGCTCGGCGACAATCGCAAGGTCGACCTGTCTAAAACGGTTATTTTTCTCACTTCCAACCTTGGAGGCGGGGAGATTAGCGAATTGATGGAAGGCGGCATGGGTTTTATCCAGCCGAAAGATAAACCGGCAAGCGGTTTGGACGAAAAGGTCCAGCGCACCGCTGTCGAGGCAGCACGGCGCAAGTTCTCTCCGGAATTCATGAACCGCCTGGACAAGGTCGTCGTTTTCCATCCGCTTCACAAGGAACAGTTGCAGGAAGTGCTGGACATTGAACTGGGACAAGTGCAGCAGCGCGTGCTGGATACCGCCAAGGGACAATTCCTGTTCCGGGTGACTCCGGCCGGACGCGATTTTTTGCTGCTGGAAGGCACCGACCAACGCTACGGAGCGCGCCACCTAAAGCGCGCCATCGAGCGCCATGTGGTCTATCCGCTGGCCAACCTTCTAGCCACGGACCAGGTGAATTTGGGCGATTTGGTATGCATTGATTGGGATAAAACGCACAACCGACTCACCTTCGTGCGGGAAGGCGAGGGAGCGTTGGTGGAACCGGCGGCGAAGCGCGCAGGCGCTGCGGCTGCCGGGGCGGGAGCGACCGATGGCAAGTCGGCCAGCGCGCCGGAGGAGGCGGTGGCGGAGGAGAAGAAATCACGCGCGGCGCAGCCGGGCGGGGCGCCTTCGGCAGCGGCACAGGGCCGCAAGAAGCAAGATCGTTCCAATTCGTAAGATCTTCCCACCGCCAAGCACTCCTTAAAGTAAAACTTTAACTGTCATAGGGCGCACGCAAGCGGCGCCCCTTTTTGTCGCTACCCGTATGACACAAAGTGTTCCGCTCCGGCAGGTGTGCTCTCATTTTTGACTCAAAAGGGAACGCAATCTCAGTTTGTGAGACAGCCTACAGAATTTGGAATTCCGTATCTTGCTGAAATTAATGCGTTTCCTGCCTTGCAACAGGGTGCAAAAGATTGGCACGGTCCATGCACTATCTCATTTTTCGCGCCAAGCGTGAGACGCGCGTCGCGCTTGGGCAACAGACGCGGAGAAAGGGCAAAGCCGATGAGAGCTGCTGTCCGCCACCAACTGGATCCAAGCATCCGCAGCAACGATACCCGAGATTTTCACGCTTCCTTGCGTGCCAAGATCGTTGGTCAGGAAGAAGGCATCCAGTCGCTGGTCGATATGTACCAGGTATTTTGCGCCGGTTTGAATTCCCCCGGCCGGCCCGTCGGCAACTTGCTCTTTCTTGGTCCGACCGGTTCGGGAAAGACCCGCATCGTGGAAGCGGCTGCCGAAATTCTCTTTGGGGACGCCCGGGCGGTCCTTAAGGTGGATTGTGCGGAGTTTCAGCATTCTCACGAAATTGCCAAGCTGATTGGTTCCCCGCCGGGCTACCTCGGCCATCGCGAAACCCACCCCTTGATCACCCAGGAGGCCCTGGCGGCCTGTCATACCGACAAGCTGAAGCTCAGTTTCTTGCTCTTTGACGAGATTGAGAAGGCCAGCGACGCGCTTTGGCAATTGTTGCTGGGCATGTTGGACAAAGCGACCCTCACGCTGGGAGACAATCGCCGCGTGGACCTTTCTCAGACGGTCATCTTCCTGACCTCGAACCTCGGGGGCGGAGAAATTACGGAACTGATGCAGGGTGGCATGGGCTTTATCCAGCCTGCCGATAAGCCGGCTGCCGGGTTGGATCAAAAAGTGCAGCGCACCGCCGTGGAAGCGGCGCGCCGCAAGTTTTCGCCTGAGTTCATGAACCGCCTCGACAAAGTCGTAGTGTTTCATCCATTGCGCCGCGAACAGTTGGAGCAGGTTCTCGAGATTGAGTTGGGCCAGGTACAGCAGCGCGTTTTGGAAACTGCCAAAGGGCAGTTCCTCTTCCGCGTCACCCTGCAGGGCCGCGATTATCTCCTCCAGGAAGGGACGGATCAGCGCTATGGCGCGCGGCACTTGAAGCGCGCCATCGAGCGCCACGTCGTCTATCCGTTGGCCAACCTGCTGGCTACCGAGCAAGTTCACCTGGGCGACCTCATTTGCATTGACTGGAGCAAAGAGCAGGAACGCCTAACGTTTGTTCGTGAAGGCGAAAACCTGGCTATGCCGGCCCGCAAGCCGGAACCAGCATTGGTAGCCAAAGCCGTTCCGGCGCGGAATGGCAAGTTGGCAGATGCTCCCAATGCCACGCCTTCTCCTGAGCCTTCGCCGCGCGTGGCCCGGTAAATCGAGTTTCTTCGCCCTCCCGCCCTCTTACCCCCTGCCCGGGTGCCCCAGGCACCCGGGCTTTTTCTTTTTGTGTCTCCCCAGTGCTAAAGTAACTCTGAAACGAGAATCGCCATCCTAATTTTGCAGTCGCTCGGGAGGCTGCTGTGAAAGTGTGGGGTAGCAAAGGGAATCCGTCGCAAGGGAAGGCGCGCCTGGCCTTCGCGGGTGTCAGCCTTTTGTGCTTGTTCCTTCTGTTGGCGGCGGCTGCCTCCGCCCAGCGCACGCCGCTGAAGCCCGGATGGAATATGTTTACCCCGCAGCAGGACATCGAGGTGGGCAAAAGAGCGGCGGTGGATGCGGAGAGACAATTGCCTCTTTGCAATGCGCCCAAAGTGGACGCCTATCTGACGGAACTGGGAGTGCGGCTCGCGGCCAAGCTCCCAACAGGCGGAGTGCAGTATCCCTTCGCATTTCACTGCGTGAACGATAAGGCTATCAACGCGTTTGCCTTGCCGGGTGGATATGTGTTCATCAACCGCGGGGCCATCGAAGTGGCCGACAACGAAGCGCAGCTTGCGGCCGTCATGGCCCATGAGCTTTCGCATGTGGCGCTGCGCCACGGCACGAATCAAGCGACCAAAACGCAGGCCGCGGAAGGCTTTCTCGGAATTGCCGGCGGGATCTTTGGCGGCTCGGCCGGAGGAGCCCTACTGACGCAGTTGGGTGCGTTTGCCGCCGGCGGAGTGTTGCTGCGTTACTCGCGAAGCGCGGAATCGCAGGCGGATGTCATGGGCACGCAGGTCCTCTACGACAGCGGCTACGACCCGCGTGCCATGGCGCAGTTTTTCGAGAAGCTCGAAGCCGAGACGAAAGGGAAGAATCCGCCGGAGTTTCTCTCCGACCATCCGAACCCCGAACACCGCCTGGAACGCGTGGACGAGGAAATCGACAAGCTGGGCGGAGTCCCGCCAACCGCCAAGCGCGATTCCGCGGAATTTGAAGCCATTAAACGCGAAGTGCTGGCCTTGCCGGTAGTGAAAAAGCCTGTGCCCGGAGAGGCCGTAGCCCCGAAAACTCCTGTGCTGCCGTCTGCGAAATTTGAGCTTTATCAGGGGAATGCGTATACGCTGAAATATCCGGACAATTGGAAGAAGTATCCTGACAACAATGGAAGCGGCGCTTCGTTTGCGCCGGAGGGTGGCGTCGTGGACGACGGCAGCGGCCACGCGGCCCTGGCTTACGGGCTGATCGTCCGCATCACGCAGGCTCCCGGCGATCCCAACGATTGGGATGCCCTGAACAACGCCACGCAGCAGCTCATTCAAGAGCTTCAAAAATCGAATCCGAATATGAAGATTACCCGGCAGTCGGAGCGTGTGCGCTTGAACGGCCAGCCCGGGCTCGCAACATATCTCAGCAACGATTCTCCCGTAGGCGGGCAGGAAACCGATTGGGTCATCACTACATTGCGTTCCGAAGGGCTGGTTTCGTTTGTCTGTGTGGCCCCCCAATCCGCATACGAAAAATACGACAAGACCTTCGACGCCATCCTCGACAGCGTGCGGTTTCAAAAGTAGCACCAAGATGGAAGTGTTCCGTAAGCCATGCAATAAGAGTCAGGCCGCGGTCTTAACAGAGAAAAGGCGTTCCGAATTCTAGGAAACGCCTTTTCTGTTCGCCAGGCTATTTCAGCGCGGCAGGTTTCTTATCGGTTTCCAGCTGTGTTACGGCAGCGAAAACGGAGCGTGTCGGCTCGGTGAATCACGCAGCGCCGGAGGAGGGGAGTACTGGTGCTCTTGGTAGGGGAAGCAGAATTGTCCGCGGATCCAATTCAAGAGCGGCATGCGGCCAGCTCTTCCGCCGATTTGCCGGCGTGTTGCGCACGATAAACTCCCGCCGCGCGTTCGAGAGCTTCGGCGATGCTCCCACAGATATTTTCTGTGCCGACGTGCCGCTCAAACTCCGCCTGCTTCATCAGTTGCGAGGGTTGCTCCCTCGCGCCACAAAGTAGCAACGAGCGGCCTGACCCGTGCAAGGTATCGGCGAGGTCGCGAATCGCGCCGAGGCCGGTAGCGTCAATCGCGGTCATATTCCGCAGCCGCAGAATGACGATGGGCGGCAGCTTGTCGAGGTTGTAAAGGATATCCGCAAACTTGTCCGTCGCGCCAAACAAGAACGGCCCATGAATGCGGTAAACAATCGCATAGTCCGGGATGTCCTTGCCTTGCAGCACATGCACGCGGCTGTCTTCGATGTAGTCCCGGGTCACCGGGCTTACGGTGGTGGTTCGCGAAACCTTGCGAATAAACATGAGCGCGGCGAGCACCATGCCCACTTCCACGGCAAAGGTCAGGTCCGTAACCACGGTTAGCGTCATCGTCAGCAGCCACACGGCAATGTCCGCCGCGCTCAGCTTCAGAATTTCCGGGATTTCCTCCCAGTCGCCCATGTTGTACGCGACGATCATCAGAATCGACGCGAGCGCCGCAAGTGGCACGCTCTTCACCAACGGCGCGGCGAAAAGAATGATCGCCAGCAGCGTGAGCGCATGAATCATTCCCGCAACAGGAGTCTTGGCGCCCGAGCGGACATTTGTGGCGGTGCGCGCAATCGCGCCTGTGGCAGGCAATCCGCCGAAGAGAGGCGAAATGATGTTTGCCACACCCTGCCCGATTAATTCCACGTTGGGATTGTGTTTTTCGTTGCTCATGCGGTCGGAAACGACGGCGGACATGAGTGACTCGATGGCACCGAGCATGGCCACGGTAAAGGCGGAAGAGAGCAGCTGCCGGAAGATGTCGTAATGGAGTGATGGAACAACGATCTTCGGCAGGCCCTGTGGAATGCCGCCAAAGCGCGTTCCGATGGTTTCTAGGGGCGTATGGAAGAGAATGACCGCGGCGGTCGCGCCGAAGGTGACCAGGATGGCGCCCGGAATCTTCTTGGCGTACTTCAGGCAGAAAATCATCACCGCAATGGAAATAATGGAAACCGCGGTGGCCGGCATGGAGAACGTGTTCCACGCCCCGGCAAACGCCTTCATGCGGTGAAAGAAGTCGCCGGGAATGTGATCCATCTTCAGGCCGAAGAAGTCGCGGATTTGCGTGCTGGCGATGAGAATGGCGATTCCGTTCGTGAAACCAACGACCACCGGCCGAGGAAAATATTTCACCATCGTGCCCATGCCGGTGATGCCAAGAAGCACCAGCAGCACGCCAGCCATCATCGTGCACGTCAAGAGCCCGTCGATTCCATGTTTGGCGATAATCCCTGCGACGACCACCACGAAAGCGCCGGTGGGGCCGCCGATTTGCGTTTTCGAGCCGCCTAGCGCGGAAATCAAAAAGCCGGTCACAATCGCGCAGTACAACCCCGCTTGGGGCGGCACGCCCGACGCAATCGCAAACGCCATCGCCAGTGGCAGTGCGACCAAGCCCACGGTAACGCCCGCGATCAAGTCCGAAACAAATTTGTGCCGGTCGTAATTGCGCAGAAAAATTACGGATTTAGGAAGCCAGTCTTCGATTTCGAATGTCATGCGTTCTTCAATCTTCGAGGAGAAGGGAAAGCAATTAAGTTTAGCAGAGGAAGAGGAGTCTTAATTCACGCAGTGCACTCTTGTGTGCCCCCTGCCAATGGGCGTAAAACCGGCGGAAGACTTTCTGCCAGCCTGTTAGGCCGTTTTCACTTAATCTGCTGCCGTACTCCGTGGCGCAGCCGGTTTCCAGCGAAGCACCGGCTTGCGCGCCGCGCTCACCTCATCCAGGCGACCGACGCGTGTCGTGTGCGGCGCGGTCTTCACGAGTTCCGGCTGCGTCGCGGCTTCTTCCGCAATGGACTTCATGGCATCAATAAACAGATCGCACTCTTCGCGCGACTCAGACTCTGTGGGCTCGATCATCAGGGCACCAGGTACGATCAGCGGAAAAGCTGTGGTGTAGGGATGGAATCCATAGTCAATCAGCCGCTTGGCGATGTCCATGGTGTTCACGCCATCTTTCTTTTGAATCGCGTCGCTGAAAACCACTTCATGCATCGAGGGCAGGGAATAAGGCAATTCGTACACGCCTTCCAGATGCTTGCGAATGTAATTTGCATTGAGCACCGCGTCTTCGGTGGCCTGCCGCACCCCCGGGCCGTACGCCAGGATGTACGCCAGCGCGCGCACCAACACGCCGAAGTTGCTGCTGAAGGCCTTCACTCGGCCAATCGATTCCCGCCGCACCGGCTCCAGCGCGAGACGGCCATTTTCTTTTTCCACCAAAATCGGCACGGGGCGGAACGGCTCGAGAATCTTCTTCATGGCTACAGGCCCGGCTCCCGGACCGCCGCCGCCATGTGGCGTCGAAAAGGTCTTGTGCAAGTTGAGGTGCATGACGTCGACGCCAACATCGCCCGGCCGTGTGATTCCCGCGAGCGCATTCATGTTGGCGCCGTCCATGTACACCAGCGCGCCTTTGGCGTGCAGAATCTGCGCGATTTCGGGCAGGTGCTGCTCGTAAATTCCCAGCGTCGAAGGGTTGGTGATCATCAACGCAGCCACGTCTTCGTTCATCAATCTGCGCAAGCCTGCGACATCAATCTGTCCGTTTGCGCCCGACTTGATGTTTTCCACTTCGTATCCAGCGATCACTGCCGTGGCCGGATTCGTCCCGTGCGCGGAGTCCGGAATCAACACTTTCTTCCGTGGATTCCCCTGTTTCTGCAGATAAGCCCGGATCAACAGCAATCCGGTAAGCTCGCCTTGCGCTCCTGCGGCGGGCTGCAACGTGATGGCATCCATGCCAGTAATTTCCAGCAGACATTTTTCCAGCAGCCACTGGATTTTGAGGCAGCCTTGCGAGAGATCCGTTGGTTGATACGGGTGCTCCGTTGCGATTCCCTCGAGCCGGGCCACAAATTCATTCACGCGCGGGTTGTACTTCATCGTGCAGGAGCCCAGCGGATACATGCCCAGGTCAATGGCATGGTTCCAGGTGGAAAGCCGCGTGAAATGTCGAATCACCTCGATCTCGCTGACTTCTGGAAAGCCCTCGACGCCATCCCCCCGATGATGTGCGCCCAGCACCTTCGATGCATCCGCCACAGGAACGTCCAGGGGCGGCAATTCGAACGCACGCTTTCCTGGCGACGACTTCTCGAAGATCAATCCTTCCTTCTGGCTTACGTGCCGCGAAGCTTTTTTGATTTTTTCGTTCATGTTTCTCATTTGCCTGGCAAGAGGGCGCAGCTCGTTGGCCACAACTTCTTCTATTCGCCTAAACCGGCTGTTCCAGCGCACTCTTCACCGCTCCTGCAAATCGTTCAATCTCCGCGCGGGGCGTCATTTCCGTTACGCACACCAGCGCTTTTTTCGTGAGTTCCGGATAGGCAGTGCCGAGGGCCAACGGCCCCACAATTTTCTCGCGCAGCAAGTGCGAATTCACAATTTTTACCGAGCGTGGCAACTCCACCGTAAATTCGTTGAAGAACGGTGCGTCAAACGCCCGCCGCACTCCCGGAATCTTCAGCAACTCCGCGAGCGCGAACTGCGCTTTCGAAAGATTCTGCTCTGCCATCTCTCGCAGACCTTCTTTGCCCAGCAGCGTCAAGTGCACCGTAGCCGCCAGCGCGCACAGCGCCTGATTCGTGCAAATGTTGGAAGTCGCTTTTTCGCGGCGAATGTGCTGCTCGCGCGTTGCCAGCGTCAAAACAAATCCGCGATGTCCTTCGGAATCCGTCGTTTGCCCCGCCAGCCTTCCTGGCATCTGGCGAACGCATTTTTCGCGCGCGGCAATCACCCCGGCAAATGGTCCGCCATAACTCGGCGGCAGGCCAAAGCTCTGCGCTTCCATCGCGACAATGTCTGCCTCGACGGGCGGCCGCAGCAATCCCAGCGAAACGCCTTCCGCAATGGCCACGACAAACAGGGCGCCCTCCGCGTGTGCCGCCTCCGCCAGCGGCGCATACGACTCGATCGCTCCAAAAAAATTCGGCGATTGCGCAACCACCGCCGCGACATCGTCTTTCAGCGCACCCTGCAGCGCCTTTGTGTCGACCGTCCCGCTCGTGCTGAAGGGAATCTCTTCGATGCGCAGCCCGGAATTCCTGGCGTATGTCTTTAGCACCTCGCGATATTCCGGATGCACCGACCGCGCTATCAGCACGCGCTGCCGCCCCGTCAGCCGCTCCGCCATCAGTACCGCTTCCGTCGTCGCCGTCGAGCCGTCGTACATCGACGCATTCGCCACGTCCTGCCCGGTGAGTTGGCACATCAGCGTTTGAAATTCAAAAATCGCCTGCAACGTGCCTTGCGAGATTTCCGCCTGATACGGCGTATACGAAGTCAGGAATTCGCCGCGCTGGATGATCGTGTCCGTCACTACCGACCGAAGGTGATTGTAAACGCCCGCACCAAGAAAGCGCGTATAACCCGCGGCATTTTCCGCCGCACGTTCCTTGAAATATTGAATGACTTCCGCTTCCGAGTACGGCCCGGGAATTTTCAGCGCCCCGCGCAGCCGGTATTTTTCGGGAATGCTCGCAAACAATTCATCGATGGATTTTGCGCCGATGGCGGCCAGCATTTCTCGCCGCTCGACGGGACTTTTCGGGAGGTAGCGCATTAGGCGGAGGTTTCCTTGCCCTTCTCCGCGATGTAGGCTTCGTAAGCGGGCGCGTCCATTAAATCGCTGATCCCTTTGGCGTTCGTTAAACGCACTTTGATCAGCCACGCGGCTCCGTGCGGATCGTTGTTGATCGTTTCCGGTTTGTTCTGAAGCTCGCCGTTGATTTCAATCACTTCTCCGCTCGCGGGGGCATAAATTTCGCTGACGGCCTTCACCGACTCCACCGTGCCAAACGATTTTCCAGCTTCAATCTTAGCGCCCGGTTTGGGCAGTTCGACGAAGACCACGTCGCCCAATTCATGCTGCGCGTGATCGGTGATGCCGATCGTGGCGAGGTCTCCTTTCACTTCAATCCATTCGTGCTCTTTCGTGTAGCGATACGACTTCGGATACGCCATCAGACCACTCCTTGGACTCGTCGCGATTGCCTCAAGCGAGGCGCGGCGCCGCTGCTTTTTTCTGCCGCTTGTAAAAGGGAGTCGCAACCACCTGAGCTTTGTATTTCTGGCCGCGGATTTCCACGTACAAAATCGTACCCAGCGCGGAATATGCCGGCGGCACGTAGACCAGCGCAATGTTTTTGCCCAATGTGGGCGACGGCGAGCCGCTGGTCACCACACCAATTTTCTCGCCGGCTTCGTTGCAGCAGCTATACTCATCACGAGCAATCCCGCGATCGATCATCTCGAGGCCGACCAGTGTGCGCGTCACTCCCGCCGCCTTGGCGCGCTCCAGCGCACCGCGCCCGATAAAATTGCCCTTCTCCAGCTTGCAGTAGCGATCCAGCCCGGCTTCCCATACGTTGATCTTGTCGCTGATCTCATGCCCGTACAGCGCCATCTTCGATTCCAGCCGCAGCGTGTTGCGCGCGCCCAGACCGCAGGGAACGATGCCGAACCCGCGTCCTGCCTCCATCACTTGATTCCAGACTTTTTCGCTCGTCGGCTCGTCGGAAGGCACGTAAATCTCAAATCCGTCCTCGCCCGTATAACCAGTCCGCGCAATCAACGTGTTCTTCAGCGCGCAGACCGTGCCGTGAGTGAACCAGTAATTTTTGACGCCGCTCAAATCCGCATCCGTCAGTTTTTGCACCACCTCAGCCGCCCGCGGCCCTTGAATCGCCAGCTGCGTGTACGCGTCGCTCAACTCTTCCACCACGCAATCGAATGCCTTCGTGTTTTCGCGCACCCAGTAAATATCTTTCTCCCGCGTGCCTGCATTAATCACCAGCAGATAATCATCTTCGCCCAGCCGGTGCACGATCAGGTCGTCCACGAACGTGCCTTGCGGATAGAGCATTGCGGAGTATTGGGCCTGCCCAATCGCCAGTTTGGACGCATCGTTCATGGTGATGTGCTGCACCGCGGCCAACGCTCCGCCGGGCTTCTTCCCGCTGCGAATGCGAATGTCGCCCATGTGGCTGACGTCAAACACTCCCACGCTTCCGCGCACCGCTTTGTGCTCCACAATCAAGCCGCCGCTTGACGGGTATTCCACCGGCATGTCCCAGCCGCCGAAATTGACCATTTTTGCGCCCAGTCGGCGGTGCAATGCGTTCAGCGGCGTTTTAGAAGAGGGCTATTTGCACATCATCGAAGCATGCACCAATCGCTATCGTACACCCACGTTCATCTTGCCGCGCGCCGCTTAGCTCAGGTACAGTTTTCTAGAGGGCGCCTATGGAAGGTCCTACCGTTTGTGTGCAATGCGATATGCCGGAAGACCGCTGCACATGCGAGAAGTATTGCACCATTTGCAAGGGGCAGCACAACATCCGTCTCTGCCTCGACGGCCTCTATTATTGCCCGGATTGCCGGGAAGCCTGCGACGTTGCCCTAGCTAGCCGTGGCCGCTGAACGCAGCAATCTGCACATGTGCATGGATGCCGACGCCCGTCTGGCAGCGGCGGCTGGCGGCGTAGCACGTTTCTTGGCGGATGGTGCCGGCCTCGAGGGCGACGCTGTCGCTCGATTGCAATCCGCGGTCATTGAAGCTTGCCTGGACGCCTTCAACCATCTCGCCGCAGCGCATCCCCACCTGGAAGTTACCTTCGCACGTTTCTCGGACCGCCTCGAAGTTTCCCTCTCTCATGAAAACGCCGGCCCGGTTCCCGCCGTGCGCACCGTCGCAGGCTTTGCCGCGAAGCAAGGGAAAACCGCAGGAAACGCGGGAGCCTTCGCGGGGGTGGATCGCGTCCAGCATGAAACCCACGGCAACGAATCCATAACGCGTCTCACGAAGTACCTCCGCCAAGTCGCGCCGAGCCGCTAGGAGCTAGGACCCGGCTGGTTCTGTCGACCTCCTGTCTTGAGAGCGCATCTGCCAACACCTGTCATCCCGAATCCCCAACTTCCGTCGCGCTCTTTACATTTTCAGCGCAAACGTATTCTTCCGAATCAGCGCCGTCATCTGGTCATCGCTGAGCGACATGCGCAGCGTCACGCGATCTCCCGCGGGAGTGATGCGCGCCTGGTCCAGCAGGTCCGCCAGCTCCGGATTGTCCTTTTGCGCCTGATAGCGTTTATAGAGAAATCCCGCCTGAAGCAGTTGGCCAAGGGTATTGGCATCTTCGCTGGACCCGCAAACGGCCTGGAACTTCCCGTCAATCCCGCTGCTCGCGTCCACGTTGATGATCAGA
>QHYJ01000135.1 GCA_003223255.1 Acidobacteriota bacterium
AAAGCTGCGGAGAGGCCAGTTTGACCTTGCGAAAGGAGGTAGCGGAAACGAGCGTTGGTGTCTTCCGCGGTGCCAAAGCCCGCAAACTGGCGCATCGTCCAGAGGCGCGTGCGGTACATCGTGGGATGGATTCCGCGAGTATAGGGGGGAACACCAGGCATGCCTAAATCGCGGTCGGGATCCCAGTTCGGCAAATCGGCTTGCGTGTAAAGGCGGCGAATCGGATGACCGGAGGTGGCTGTGAAATGGTGAGTTCTTTCGGGGCTCTTTGCCAAAGTCGGCTGAAGAATGTTCCTCTCCCAGTCGAGTTCTTTGGCCGAGGGCTGGCGGTGCGGGGCGGAAGTTTCGGCGGGCGTTAAAGTCTCTGTCGATGCTTTTGGCTTATCGCTCATTCCGGAGCCTCTCCTCAAGTGCGTGAGAGCCAATGCGTAGGATGTCTACACCACCAATGCTATGCGAAAGGTAGGGGACGGGCAAGCGTCGGCAACACCAGTAACAGCAGGTGCACAGGAGAGAATCGGCACAAAGCATGACACGGCACGCACGGGGATTGTAACGCAGGGCGATAGCCTTGCGGGTTCTCTCGCGTAATGGCGATATCGAATTGTGGCAGAACCCGCTCGCGAGCTGCAACGCTAGGGCTGCGGGCGACGAAGTGTCGTCACGCAGCGGAGAGGGCAGAGGGTCGTTGTGTCTAGATCCGCCCGCTCCGGGGTGCAAAGTTTATTCCCCGCAGCTTGTGCGAGTTATTTCTGGCCAGCATTGGTACCGGAGAAGAGTTTGTCCACACCAACGACCTGGCCGTGCAATGTTCCCGGGATGAGCGTTTGGCCTTCGATTTTGCCGCCTTCGGCGTCGGCAACGGTGACGTGATTGGCCTCGAGCGTGCGGCCAACGGCGCGTTCATAGTTGGCCCTGGCTTCAAGCAGATCAGCAAGTGCACGGAGCTCCGTACCCTGGGCGGTGATGAAGTCTCTTTGCGTCAAAATGACTTGATAGACCGTGGAGGCGCCGAGAGCGTATCTCTTCTGCTCGGCCTCAAACGTTTGCCGTTGCAGTTCGCTTGCTTTGGAGGCAGCCTGCACACGCGCGCGATCCTGTTCAAGTGCGATGTAGGTGTTGCGAACGTCGAGCAAGGCCGCGTTCTTCAATTGTTGCACTTCCATCTCGATCTGGCGCTGGACGAGCTGCGCGCGCTGGTTGTCGGCTTGCAGGGAACGATTGCGAATCGGAATGGTGATGCTGATTTGCGCAGCATAGTCTGGAAAGTCGTTGTGAAACACGTCCCTCATGGCGTCGATGAAACCGGCGTAGGTCGCGGGCATGGTTGGGGTCGGTTTGGAGTTTCCCGCGAGCCCCACGGTTCCGTACTGAGCGCTTAGGGTAGCAGTGGGCAGCAGGGCATTGTGCGTGGCCTTCACATCAAGGGCAGCGTTTCTTAAGTTGTATACCTGCTCGAGGAGGTCCGGCCGCTTCCCGTAAGCTTCCTTCAACGCCTCCTCGAAGCTTGGGGCTTCGGTTTGTGCCGGGGCAGTTGGCTTATCAGTGGGAATAATTTCGATGTTGACGACTTTGGGGTCGAGCGGGTTCCGGGTAATCGCATTTTTCAAGGTCTGTTCATCGGTCAACTGGACAGTTTGTGCGACGATGAAGTTCAGTTGGTTGGTGGCAAGTTCGGACTCCGCGCGAGTTACATCCAGCGGAGCCATCGTGCCGATCTCGAGCTGCTTTTTGTTGTCGCTATACAGCTTTTCGGAAACAGCAACGGCTTGCTGCTGGACTTTAACATTCTCGCGGGCGTAGGCGAGTTCCCAATAGGCGGTGATGGTATTCGTGACGGTAGTGATAGCCTGCTGCGCGAAATCAAGGTCCGCGATCTTGCGGTTGTTGTTAGCGATGATGATATTGCGGCGGTTCACAGTCAGGCCAAAGCCGCTGAGCAAATTCTGGCTGAAGCTAACGAAGATGGAGGACTGCACGTAGGGATTAAAAAAGTTGGCCGTGGGATCGCTGGATGATCGCGTGTTGTCATAGGTAACGGTCATGCTCGTTCCGGTCGGGAAATACTGGGAATACTGCGTATTGAACGTGTCGGTGTGAATGAAGTCGGGGGTGGCCCGAAGAGCGGCGCCGGCTCCCGTGGCTCCCGTTCCGGAGATGAAGGGGTTGTTGATGGGTTGCGTGCGATCGTCGACGGAAACAGAAGAGGTCAACAGAGGGTCGTACTGGGTGATGATAAACGCAAAAGGATTGAGGCTGGCCGAAGAACCAGCGATGGCAGCACCGGGTATCCCATAACCCGAGAAACCAGAGGACGCTTTGAGAATGCCTACGTCTGCGATCCACGGGTAGTAGCGCCGCACGGCAATATCCACGCTGTTTTCCAAAGCGAGCTCCACCGCGTCCTGAAGAGAGATTTCGAGCTTGTTGTCGTGGATGAGCTGCTCGATGCGCGGCGAGTTGACCATAGGGCTGGGCGGGACCTTAATCGCGCGGTAGGGCGCAAACAGATTGGGAAAAGGCCGCGGCGCGCGCGAGAAATGGTATTTGGCGGTACCGACCGAAATGGGCGTGGTCACAGCGCTCGGTGCGGCTTGCGGAGCAGGCGCGGGAGGCGGATTTTGCGGTGCCGCTTGCGCATACGCGGGGGAGACAGGTCCCCCCACAAGCGTCGCCGCAAGAATTAACGCCAACAGCGGTCGGGCTAACACCGTCGCTCCAGATGCAGCCTGCGTCCTACATTGCGAAGTCATAGCGCTCCTTACCCTCATGATTTCCCCAAGGGATTTAAATTTGGGTTTCGATGATCTCAACTGTAAAACGTTCACAGAATGGAATTTGTTTCGCGGGTTTTGCTTTTATTTCACTTTTCGAAGCCAGTGAACCGTTTTCTCGTTTAGCGAGTACGCACCCCGCGCCCCCGGATTCGGACGGGAAAGTTGCCACAAACAAAGACACGCACTGGCCGGGCAGACCGCAGTCTAACAGGCGCGTCCATTCTTGACAATTCTTGACAAGGAAAGGCACCACCGCTAGGCTGCTGACAGTCCGACGTTTAGGAACCGCTGACGGTTGGCTGAGGCTATGTTGAAGCGCGAAGAGATCCTGAAGATGTTCGAGACTGCCGGAGCCATCCGGCACGGGCATTTTGAATTGTCCAGCGGGCGGCACAGCGAAACCTACGTACAATGTGCGCTGGTTTTGCAGTATCCGCGGTTTGCGGAAAAGCTCGGGCAAGCCCTGGCAGAGCTGTTTTCGGATGTTCGCGTCGGCGCGGTGGTGTCGCCGGCAATAGGAGGACTCATCATCGGGCAGGAAGTTGCCCGCGCGCTGCCTGACCCGAAAAATCCGATAGGTGGTGGTGTGCCGGCGATTTTTGTGGAACGGGATGCCAGCGGAATGATGACTTTGCGGCGCGGCTTCGAGGTGCGCCCGGATCAACATGTCCTGGTCGTCGAAGATGTGTGGACCACCGGCGGCTCAACGATGGAAACCATTCACGTGGTGGAAGAAGCCGGCGGGCGGGTGATGGCGGCGGGCGCGCTGATGGACCGGAGCGGGGGAAAGATCGAGTTCGACGTGGAAGCGCAGTCGCTGCTGCAAATGCCCATCGCCAATTATGAGCCCGAAGATTGCCCGCTGTGCCGACAGGGCAGTTTTGCCGTGAAGCCGGGCAGCCGTTTCGCGCGAACAGCCCCGTAATCGAAGTTCAAAAGTTGAAAGTTCAAGCGTTCAAGGGACATTAGGAAGGGTGGCGCGCCATTCCGTTCTTGGACTCTTGCGTTGAATTCTTAGGTTCTCAACTCCTGGCTTCAGACTCTTTGACTCTTTCACCTTCAACCTTGAACTGTGGAAGGTCTAAGAGTTCAAAGGCCGAAGGCAGGAAAGTGTTTGCCGTTTGGGACGTCCTTGAACTCTTTGACCTTGGACTCTTAAACTCTCTCCTGCATGCGTCATTTCAAGCTCACCATTGCTTACGACGGCACGGATTTCCACGGCTGGCAAATGCAGGCAAACAAACCTACGATTCAAGGCGAAATCGTCAACGTGCTGCAGCGCCTGACCCAGGAAAAGGTTTTTCTGCATGGTTCCGGCCGAACCGATGCGGGCGTGCACGCGCTTGGTCAGGTGGCGAGTTTCAAAACGCAATCAGGATTGTCGGCGCAAGAATTTCAGCGGGCGATGAACGCGCTGCTGCCGCCGACGATTCGCATCGTGGGTTCCGAAGAGGTCGGGCCGGATTTTCACGCGCGGTGGTCGGCGCGGCGCAAAACCTACCGTTATCGGCTGTATCGAGGAAAAGTCGTGCCGCCGGCGCTCTGGCGTTACGTCTTGCATTATCCGTTTCCTCTGGACGAAGACGCCATGCGCGAAGCCGCAGCGCGATTCGTCGGAACGCATGACTTCACGGCTTTCGCGGCTTCGGCGGATTCGGAGGTCGAAGACCGCGAGCGCTCGACGGAGCTCGAGATTTACTCGGCCGGCCTGGCACGAAGCGAGGATGGCGAAGAACTGGTTTTTACGGTGAGCGGCCGCTCGTTCCTCCGTTATATGGTGCGCAAAATGGTGGGCACGCTGCTCGATGTGGGCAGGGGAAGACTCAAGCCGGAGGACATCGATCGGCTCTACGAGAGCAAAGATCGTTCCAAGGCCGGCCCGACGGTTCCGCCGCAGGGGCTGGTCATGGTGGCGGTGCAGCACGACCAGCCCCTGCGGCGGAACCGTCGGGCCGTCCCCAAGCACCGTGCCCTTGGCTCTCTTTGCAGGAGAAAATCGGTTAGAATCCCGGTTATGGCCGCCACCGCTATCCCCATCGACACGCTTCCTTCCATCAACCCGGCCACGGGACAAGTGCTTGCCCTCATCGAGAAGACGCCGCCGGAAATCGTCGCGCGGGCGGTCACGCTGGCGCGCGCGGCGCAACCAGGATGGGCGCAAATCTCGATTCGAGAGCGCTGCCAACGATTGCGCAAGCTGCGCGAGTGCATGATGGTGTCGCGCAACGAACTGGCGGATGCCGTCGTCAACGAATCGGGAAAGCCGCGCGTCGAAGCGCTCTTTGCGGACATTTTTGTGGCGCTTGATTCTGCCGAATACTGGGCCAGGAATGCCGCTGCGGCCCTTCGTCGAGAGCGCGTTCCGCATCACAACATTGCGGCGAAGGCCAAGTCCGGGCATCTTGTCTATGAGCCGCTCGGTGTAATCGCCATCATCTCTTCTTGGAATTATCCGCTCGCAATCCCCATGAGCCAGGTCATTCCGGCGGTCGTAGCGGGGAACGCCGTCGTTTGCAAGACCAGTGACTTCACCCCGAAATGCGGAGCGCTTATCGGAAAGCTTTTCCGTGATGCCGGATTCCCACAAGACCTTGTTGCCGTCGTGCAGGGCGGAGGAGAAGTGGGGCAGGCGCTGATTGAAGCGGGTCCGGACAAAGTGATGTTTACGGGCAGCGTGGCGACGGGGAAGCGTGTTGCGGAGGCTTGCGCAAAGAGTCTCATCCCGACCGTGCTGGAGTTGGGCGGAAAAGACGCGATGATCGTTCTTGCCGACGCCAACCTGGAGGTGGCTTCGAGCGCCGCGGTTTGGGGAAGTTACACGAATTGCGGGCAGGTGTGCTTGTCGGTGGAGCGCCTATTTGTGGAGCGGCCGGCCTCGGAAAGATTTGTCGAACTCTGCGCAGAGAAAACAAAAAAACTTCGGCTCGGGGCTGGGAATGATCCTGCGACGGATGTCGGCCCGCTGATTCGGCCGCAACACGTGCAGCGCATGAGCGATTTGATCGAAGATGCCATCGCGCGGGGAGCAAAGGTTTTGTGCGGCGGGCATCCACGTCCCGATTTAGGAGCGAATTTCTTCGAGCCTACCGTCGTCGTGGACGTTGATTCGACAATGAGATTGTTTCAGGAAGAAACGTTCGGGCCAATCCTGGCCATTCAGACGGTGAAGAACGAAGAAGCCGCGGTGAAGCACGCCAATGACTCGCCGTTTGCGCTGGCTGCCAGCGTGTGGACTAGGGATACCAAGAAGGGGCAGGCAATCGCGCAGCAACTTCGCGCCGGCGCGGTGATGGTAAACGACGCGATCAGTTACTTTGGGATTGCGGAAGCTCCGCACGGCGGTTGCGGGGCGAGCGGCTGGGGCCGCACGCATGGCCGCGCCGGGTTGCTGGAAATGGTGCAGCCGAAATATATCGACGTCGATGGCCTGCCGGGACGCGAAAAGCCGTGGTGGTATCGTTATGGCCGCGAACTGGAGCGTGCCGCCGACGCTTTTCTGCGATTTGAATTTTCCGGCAGCATCGGCGCAAAGATGCGCAACGCGCAGAGCGCCCTGAAAGCTTTTTTTCGTGACCACGGCTTGTAGAAAGGATTCCATGGCAGAAGAAACCGCATCCAGTCCCAAGATCAAAACCCGCAAGCCCAAACAGCGCGCTTGCGATGAAAAAAATGAGAAGGGCAAGCTTTGCGCGGGCCATTTGAAGCGCTGGTACGACTACCCGAAGGAAGTAGCCGCTATCATTGGGCCGAAGGCAGAGATTTACCGCTGCGAATTTTGCAAGACGCTGTATCGCCCGGATCCCGCGCAGCAGCCGCAAAGCTACACCTTGAGGAATTAGCGGGCGAAATTAGGGCGCGCAATTAGGACCAAATTAGAGCGTCGCTTCGGAGCATCCAAAGACGGTCATGCCGGAAAACGAATGGATTTATGACTGGAACACGGTAAGTCCGCCGCAGATTCCTCCCGGCACGCGCGTGATGCTGGATGACGAAACGCTGCGCGACGGCCTGCAGAATCCTTCCGTTTCCGACCCTAGCATTGAAGAAAAGATTGAAATTCTGCACTTGATGGAGACCCTAGGCATTGATTCCGTAAACATTGGGCTGCCGGGCGCGGGACCGCGCGCGGCGGCGCATACCGAAGCGTTGGCGCAGGAAATCGCCACCAACCGGATGAAGATCAAGCCGAACTGCGCCGCGCGAACCCACGAAAATGATATTCGGCCGATCGTAGAAATCTCTGAGCGCGTTGGGATGGCCATTGAAGCGGCCACTTTCCTCGGCTCCAGCCCCATTCGGCGGCTGGTAGAAGATTGGACGGTCGATCATCTCGAGCGCACCACGGAAAAAGCGGTAAAGTTCGCGGTGCAGCATGGCCTGCCGTCGATGTACGTGACGGAAGACACCATTCGGACCGATCCGGAAACCGTGAAGCGTTTGTATTCGACCGCGATTAGCAACGGCGCGCGCGCGGTGGTTCTGTGCGACACAGTGGGCCACGCCACGCCGAACGGCGCTTATCGTCTGGTGAAATTTGTCATCAACGAAGTCGTGAAACCCTCGGGCGAGAAGATTCGTGTAGACTGGCACGGCCACAACGACCGCGGGCTGGCCATCGCCAATTCGTTCGCGGCGATTGGTGCAGGAGCGCATCAGGTGCATGCGGCGGCCAATGCGCTTGGCGAACGCGTCGGCAACACGCCAATGGAGCTGATGCTAGTAAATCTGCGGCTGGCGGGCTTAATCGACCGCGACCTTTCGCATCTCAAGTTTTATTGCGAAACGGTCGCTCGTGCCACGAAAACCTCCATACCGCCCAACTATCCGGTGATTGGGCACGACGCGTTTCGCACCGCGACCGGAGTGCATGCCGCCGCCATCATCAAGGCGATTCAGAAGCACGATCACCGATTGGCTGACGCAGTTTACAGCGGCGTTCCGGCGCACTTGTTTGGTCTCGAGCAGGTCATAGAAATCGGCCCTATGAGCGGCAAATCCAACGTTGTGTACTGGCTCGCGCGCCACCAGATTCCCGCCGAAGACGCTTTGGTAAGCCGGATCCTGGATGCTGCCAAGCAATCCGCCCGCGTGCTCACGGACGCCGAGGTCCACGCGCTCTGCACGGAGTCCGCACCGCATTGAAACAACCACGGCCAAGCAAGACGACGATGAAACGCGCCGTCGTTTGCGTTATTCTTTTGCTTATGCCGGGCCGCCCCGTTGCTCCGTTGCACGCACATCGCCAGGTCCCGGCGTTCCGGTTGGCTGAGAACGCGCGAGTTCGCGCGGCCCTCGAATGGCTGAGCCACAATCTCTCCTGGGTGAATGACACGCAAGCCAGGTTGACGGAAATCCCTGCGCCGCCATTTCAAGAAGAAGCGCGTGCCGCTGCGGTGAGCGAATTGTTGATCGAGACTGGCCTTGCGGCGCATACGGACAAAGCGGGCAACGTCATCGGAGAATTGCGTGGAGCGAATGAGAATGAAATCGTTCTGCTCTCCGCGCATGTGGATACCGTTTTCCCGGCTGGCACCAATGTGAAAATTCACCGCGAAGGCAACCGTATGACGGCACCGGGAATTTCTGATAACGGGACGGGCATCGCTGCGCTTGTGGCGATTGCCCGGGCGCTGCAATCGGCTCACGTCAAACCGGAGCGCACGATTTTGTTTGCGGGAAACGTGGGGGAGGAAGGGGAAGGGAATCTCCGGGGCATGCGCGAATTGGTCGACACCTACCGATCGAAGCTGAAAGCGGTGATTGTGCTCGATGGCTCCGGCACCGACCATGTTACGACCAAGGCGCTGGCGTCGCGGCGCCTCGAAGCGACGATCACCGGCCCGGGTGGGCACAGTTGGTCGGATTTCGGGATGCCCAACCCTATCAATGCGCTGATCCGCGGCGCACTGCGGTTTATCAACACCAAGTTGCCGGCGGGTCCGCGCACAACGTTTAACATCGGGCAGATCGAAGGTGGGACGTCGGTCAATTCCGTGCCTTACGAAGCGAAAATCAAGGTGGATATTCGCTCGGAAAACGAAGAGGAATTAGGGCGGCTGGAATCCGCCCTTCGCGAGGCGATTGCGGCGGGCGTGCGAGATGAGATGCAACCTCCACGCGACCGTTCGAAAGGCAATCTTGAGTGGAAAGTGGAATTGCTGGGGAGCCGGCCGGGCGGGGAACTTCCAGCCAACTCGCCGCTGCTGGCAGCTCTTCGCGCGGCCGATGAAATAACTGGGAACCAATCACGCGTGGAGCGTTCTTCCACCGATGCGAACATACCCCTCTCGTTGGGAATCGATGCCATTTCCATCGGCGCTGGCGGAATGGGCGGTGGCGCGCATTCGCTGCAGGAATGGTACGACGCGACGGACCGGGAGGTGGGCCTGAAACGCGCGTTATTGACGGTTCTGGGAATCTCCGGGGACGCCGAGGAGAAAGCTCGATGAGAACCGGGGGAGTTCGTTTGCGGCTCGCCTCTGCTGGTTTTACGCTGGGCGTTCTGTTGTGGGGCGCGCTGTGTGCGCAGGAATCCACCGGGCAGGAAAAGCCGAAGCACACTGTTTTCTACACGCATGGGCGGATTTACACGAACGATCCGGCAACCCCCTGGGCCGAAGCTATGGCGGTAGCCGATGAAAAAATCACCTGCATTGGAAAGATGGATCACGTTCTGCTTGACTGCGGCGGAAGTCAGGAGGGCGCGGAGACCGTCAACCTTGGCGGGCACTTTGTCATGCCCGGATTCAACGACGCGCACGTGCATTTGGGAAGCGCGGGAGCGGACGCCCTGGCGGTTGAATTGCGCGGCGTGACTTCGCCGGAAGAAATGCAGAAGCGCGTCACCGAGGCGGTTGCGCATCACAAAGAAGGCGAATGGATCACCGGCAGCGGATGGGACCACACGCTTTGGCCGGACAAGAGGTTCCCGAATCGCCAGCAACTCGATGCGGTGTCGCCGAACAATCCGGTGATTCTCACGCACATCTCCGGCCACGTGGCGGTCGCTAATTCTCTTGCGCTGAAGAAAGCGGAAATCGATAAGTCCACGCCGAATCCGCCGGGTGGCGAGATTGAGCATGACGGTCTGGGAGAGCCGACGGGAATGTTGAAGGAAGGCGCCGCGATGAATTTAGTGAGAGTGCGGATTCCCGATCCCTCTGTGGAAGAGCGGCGAAAGGGGATTGAAATCGCGCTGGCGAATGTAGCGCGCAGCGGTGTCACGTCGCTGCAGGACAATTCCGCCTGGGAAGATTTTCAGGTCTACCAGCAACTGAAAGAGGAGGGGGAGCTCACCGCGCGGATCACCGAGTGGCTGCACTTCAATGATTCGCTTAATGATTTGCAGGACAAGCGCGCGCAAGGCGGCACCAAAGATCCTTGGCTGAAGACCGGCGCGCTGAAAGCTGTGACCGATGGGGCTTTGGGTTCGCGCACTGCCGCGATGCTTGAGCCTTATAGCGATGATCCTTCAACGACGGGAATCTTCACTTACGATCCCGACAAATTGCGCGCCATGGCCATCGAGCGCGATAAGGCCGGCTTTCAGCTGAACTTTCATGCCATCGGAGATCGCGCCAACCGCATTGCTCTCGACGTTTTCGAAGCGGTTCGCAAAGCGAATGGCCCGCGCGACCGCCGCGACCGCATCGAGCACGCGCAAGTGGTCGCGCCGATGGATTTCCAGCGCTTCGCGGAACTCAAAGTGATTGCTTCGATGCAGCCTTCTCACCAAACCACGGACATGCGCTGGGCCGAGGACCGCATCGGCAGTGAGCGGATCAAAGGTGCCTACGCGTGGAACACCATGCTGAAGAACGGGGTTCGCCTGGCGTTTGGCACCGACTATCCGGTTGAGCCCATCAGCCCGTTTCGCGGTCTGTACGCTTGCGTGACCCGCGAGCGGCCGCAAGGCGGGCCTCGAAATGGTTGGGAGCCGCAAGAAAAAATTTCGTTCTCAGATTGCATTCGAGCGTATACCTCGGGCTCGGCTTACGCGCAATTCGAGGAAGGGAAGAAGGGTGAGCTAGAGTCCGGGGAATACGCGGATTTTATCGTGCTCTCCGACGACCTCACCAAGATTCGGCCTGCGCAATACACTAAGGTGCGCGTCCTGCGCACCGTCGTTGGTGGGAAGACGGTGTATCAGGGAAACTAAAACTTAATCTTCCTTCGCGTCGAGGTCCGCATAGCCGACATGGTTGTCAGAGTGCGCAGTGGCGAGAGGTCGTCCTTCTTCCAAAAATAAAAATAGAGGATGGGAGTGGCCGCTTCGGTCAAATGAGGATGCCTCTTGAGCCTCTAGTGCTATAAGTTTCAGTACCGACGACGGCAGATTCAATCCATACTTAGATTCCTCCTCAGGACGTCATCAAAAACTTAGTCAAAGCTTAGCCATTGACAGCGCCTCCATCCAGCGCTATACACCGCTCCTAGAAATTGCCCAGGTAGCGAGGCGTTGAGCAACTCCTATGAAAGTCCGTAGAAGGGTATGGAGTTACGTAGATCACTCGCTCAGCATTTTAGATGCAATTTATGTAATCGGCGGAGAAGGTAGAAGTTATTTATTTCTTTTGGCGTGGTAGGGAATTTGCTCTGTGCCCGCAAGCGAGAGAGTCCCTGCGGTAGGAGTTTGAATCTGATTCTTCCAGATGCAAAGAGCTTGGTCTTCCGTAGCGCTGTGCAAGTTGAGGGGGCTTGCCCGCCCCGTCCAGGAGGTAGTTCCATGTCCATGAAGCGAGTGGTTGTAGTTGTCTGTTGTCTGATTGTTTTCCTGTGGATTTGCTCCTCGCCAGCTATGGGCCAGTCGTCGTCCACTGGGACCGTTACCGGTACGGTCACCGATGCCAGTGGCGCAGCTGTCCCTGACGCCACGGTGTCCTTGATAGATGCGAGTACCGGCGGCGCTCGGCCGTCCACGACCAACGACAAAGGACTTTACATATTCCCTTACGTCAATCCCGGCACATACAGCGTGAAAGTTTCTAAGCAGGGCTTCAAGACCACAGTAGTTGCGAGCCAAGGAGTGGAAGTCGGCAAGCAGTTAACCGTAAACGCGGTGCTGGAGTTGGGCTCAGTTTCGCAGACCGTCGAGGTTACCGTAACCCTCGGCGCCGAACTGCAAACCATGGACGCCACGGTTGGCGCGACCCTCAGCGGGGAGACGCTCGTTAACCTGCCTAACACGAGCCGCGACGCCTCCACTCTGGCGGTTCTTCAGCCCGGGCAGAACCTTAATGGCAACGTCGGCGGGGCCGCTTCTGACCAGAACTCCTTCCAGTTGGATGGCGGCTATGCTACCGATGACATGAGCGGAGACAACAACACTTATATCGCTGGCTTCGGTGGGGACACCGCCGGAGGCACAGGCATGCTCCACAGCGCCGGCTTCAACCAGACACCCTCGGCCGTTGTTCCCATCCCTGTCGAGAGCGTGGAAGAGTTTAAGGTTTCCACAGCAAACCAGACTGCTGACTTTAGCGGCGGCGCAGGCAGCCAGGTGTCCATCGCGACCAAGCGCGGCACGAACGCCTTGCATGGCGGTGTTTACGAATACTACCAGGACAGCACATTCGGCGGTGCCAATACCTGGGATAACAATCTAATCGGCAAACCGATAGTCAGCTCGCATTTCAGCCGCTTTGGGGCAGATGCTGGCGGAAAAATCCCCCATGCGAACTTTTTGGGCGGAGATTGGTTTGTGTTCGGCCTCTACGAAGGTTTTCGCTTCCCGCAGGCCGTAACCTTCACTAGGACCATGCCAACCGCGGCGATGCGTGCGGGCCTACTGCAACTCAATGGGGAGGTCATCAACCTAAACCGACCTACGCCGCGAATGCCGCGACTTGCGTCAGTAGTAAGGGATGCGCCGGCGGAACGATACCCCAAGGCACCGTCATTCCCTGCACAGGAACAGGGGGATGTGACCCGCGTGGCATAGGCATCAACCCCGTCGTATCGCAGCTATGGAGCACCTACCTGCCTATGCCCAACGACTGCACCAAGGGCGACGGTTTAAACTATTGTGGGTATACTGGATCCATCGCTATTCCGCAGAGCAGTAACTTCGGTGTTGCGCGAATCGACCACGAATTCGCCAAGGGCTGGCACTTCAATGGTACCTACCACTACTACAAGCTGACCAACACTGTGAACAACCAATGGGATGTCGGCGGATTCTTCCCCGGCGACACCAAGGGCCAGTACCAAGCGATCCGCCAGAAACCGCAGAATACCTGGCTCTATACCGCTGGTTTGACCAAAGACATTCGGCCCGGTCTCACCAACGACTTCCACTTTAGCTATACCCGGAACTGGTGGGCCTATGGTTCTCCCAGCGGCGTGCCCAACGTTGCCGGATACCCGGCAGCCTTGGAAATCGGCGGCGAAAACTCCAACAACGTGTTTATTCCCTACAACACTAACAACCAGAGCGTTCGCACGCGCTATTGGAACGGCCATGACACCATGTATCGCGACGACGTCTCCTGGTTGAGAGGCAGCCACTATTTCCAGTTCGGCGGCAGCTACCAGCGCAACGTTGACACCCACAAGCGGAACGACAACGGCGGTACCATCAACACCTACGAGCAGTATCTGATCGGAGAAGGCAATGGCGTGG
>QHYJ01000136.1:0-2562 GCA_003223255.1 Acidobacteriota bacterium
CAACGCGAGTCAGATGCTTTTTGCGAGCTATCTGAACGTAAGCCCGAACGCCGTGCGGAGTTGGGAGCAGGGCACGCGTCGTCCGCGGCAGGCTGCGCCGAAACTTTTGACGATTGCCGGGAAAAACGCCAGGGCACTGCTGGTCGCATCCGCACAGTCGCACGACCACCCAGTGACTTCCTTCCCAAGTCAGCAGGGCCTTTGGCAGAATTGGCTCTGGCTCCCGGGCGACTCCGCCGTCTGAGTCATGTTATGGACGAGCGTACGTACCGAAGAAATAGCGGAAGCCATCCAGCCATCCCGCTTCTGCCTTCCGGCGCGCTTGCGGGACGATTTGCGAGGTTACCTTGCTGCTTGCATTTTCTGCCTGCTTTGCCTACACTTTATGCATGCAATACACCATCCGCAACATACCCGACCGTTTGGACGCCGCGCTTCGCCGCTCCGCCCGTGAGCAGGGCAAAAGCCTGAACGAAGTGGCGATTGAGGCCTTGGCCCGTGGCGCCGGCCTCACTGAGCGCCGATGCCGCCAGCGCGACCTCAGCGATATCGCGCGAACCTGGCATAAAGATCCCGCCTTCGACCGCGCCCTGGCAGAGCAGGACGCGATAGACGCGGAGTTGTGGCGTTGAGGCTGGCGCTCGACACCAACCGTTACACCGATCTTTGCCGGGACAACGCATCCGTCGTTGAGACGGTCGAGCTGGCGGATGAAGTGTGGCTGCCGTTCATCGTGCTGGGAGAATTGCGCGCCGGCTTTGCTGTGGGCAGCCAGGGTCCGCGCAACGAGGCTGTCCTGCGGCGCTTTCTCCTGAAGCCAGGTATCGGGATCCTCTATGCCGACGAGCAGACGACGCATCATTACGCCGCCGTTTACCGGCAGCTGCGTAAGCAGGGTACCCCCATTCCGACTAACGATATGTGGATTGCAGCACTCGTCCTGCAACATTCCCTTATCCTGTTTGCCCGCGACACCCATTTTGACGCGCTTCCTCAGCTCACCCGCGTGTAGGCGATCAATCCCACTGGCAAAAACGCCTGTCCGCCTTGCCTGCTTCAGGTGTTTCGCCCGCACTACACGCAGTAATCGCAATCGCGCCGAATGATCTCTGCCTCGCACGCGTCGAACCGAAGTAAGCCCCGGGTTCCGATTCACGAAGCCGAGAGACTGACGTTGAGCGGAGCCGGCGCCGCTTGTACCTTCCCCATCCGCTGGATACGTTCGAGCTGGGTCAGCGTGCGATCGAAGGCGCGTTCGAGGGACGCTCCCGCGTCGCTGAATTCTCTCGGCGCTCGAGTGTGCAGGATCAATTGGGGCACAGGGACGCTGAGCTGGGGGTGACAAAAGCGGAGTCGACTCGGGACCTGAAAATCAAAAAAGAACGCTACGGTACGCCGTGAGGTCTGTATTTGCGGGCACTCCTTTGCCTTACAGTTTTGGCGGCCATTTGCGGGCGGTGTGGAAGACGCGCAGCGCTTCGACTCTGCCCCTGCGCACCCGATACGGGATGATGTAGGGTGTACCCGCAACCACCAGTTCGCGAGTTCCCTCGACGCGCCCTGCTCGACCCAGGGCGGGGTGGCTAGCCAGCAGCTGCACGGCCTGCTCGATTGCCGTCACTTCGCGCTGCGCAGCGGCATGGCTGTCGCGGGAGATATACTCGGCTTCCCCTTCCAGATTCGCCAGCGCCTTCTTCAGCCACCGGACTTTCAGCGGCTTAACCGGCACGTCTCGTCCGCTTACGGCCCTTCCACTTGTTCATTGTGCGCCGCACCTGCTCGTCGCTTGCAAACTCTCCTCGATCCGCCTCTGCCAGCCCCTTCCCGATCTCCTCGATCTGCCACTCATTGACGACGACGTACTCACGGATGGCTTCGGCAGCAATGAAAGACCGGCTGCGGCGCTGCGCCTTGGCCAGCCCGTCAAGGCGTTTCCGCAGCTCCGGCTCCAGCCGCAGCGTCATTACCTTGTTTTCCGCCAAGGAAATCAGATAATCTGATAATCAGATTTATGAAAAAAACTAGCATAACCGTCACTGAGGCCTCGCGCAATTTTGCCGATTGCGTTAACCGCGCCCACTACCAAAACGTCGCCTTCGTGCTTCTGAAGAACGGCGAACCCTTCGCTCGCCTGTTGCCAGACAACGAGAAGGTATGTATCGGCCGCGATTTAGCCGAGGCTCTGGCCAAAACCAACTTCCCGGCGAATGAAGCAACTGCGTGGCACCGCGATCTGAAAGCTGCCCGCAAAGCCCTCAAGGCCCCCGCTGACAAATGGCGATAATCCTCGACGCGGACGTTGTCATTCGTGGCGAAAAGGGCACTTTCGACCTCAAGAATTGAGTAGCGTCCCGTCCCAATGATCGATTTGAGATTGCTGCGATCACGGTTGCCGAACTCTGGCACGGAGTGGAAGAAGCGACCGGAACCCACAAGGTTGCGAGGCAGCGTTACCTCAGCGCCGTTTTGCGCGCTCTGCCACTTGTTCCCTATACAGAGCAGGCCGCGTATGAACATGCGCGTATCTGGGCCGAATTGGAAGCTTCCGGCAAAATGATTGGC
>QHYJ01000136.1:2636-10199 GCA_003223255.1 Acidobacteriota bacterium
AGATTGACGTTGACCGTCGCTGGCACCTTTTCTCCCTTCCGTATCCGCTGGAGACGTTCAAGCAGGCTCCTTGAAGTCAGGAACGGTGCAGGAACATCGGGCGAGTCTTTCTCACATCACGAATGCGGGAGTCAAACTCGGGACCCGAGAGTTTATTTCTGCCAGGACTCCTTAGCAATGGCACTCGGGTATATACCAGCGATGACGCATACCCTGCCTTTCGATGCCAAGGGGGCCGATCGTGATGGTCGGAAGCATGATTTCGACGCGGCCATTCAGCCATTCGAGATGCGCCGCCGTAGTTTCTGAGAGCCTTCTTCTGGATTTCTGAGCCCTCTCACGCCGGAGTGCGACACCTGTCTGTGAGGATCACACGGTCTTAGAAGGGTTCGTCGTTTCCTCTCACTCCAAACGAATCTGACAACGCAAGGCAAGAAGCTGCTGAATCCGCGTGGCATCTAGCCAGGACCCGCTGCAGGTCACGCGCAGGAATTGCACCAGACCCCGCAGCCCCCGGCTCCGCGCCAAGCGCCAGCCGGGCACTGTTTTCGACCAGAATGTTCAGCACATTCGCCATTTGCATGAGAAAGTGAAAGCCCCGCATGGCCTAACAATTCGCCAGCCACACGCTGCTGCCATGCTGCTGCCATGCTGCTGTTCTGTATGTTTCCACGCCTCAACTGACGTAATGGACTGACGTACTCCCATCCTCCATGTGATCAGCCTTAATTCCGGAAAATCTTGTTTTGTAGCGCTTCGGGTCGAGCGTCATCAGACGATCTGCCTGCTTCAGAGCATGCGATCCAATGATGAAGTCGGCAAGCAAACGCTTGGGACCGTGGCGTGCCGTCCTTCGTCGCCGCCTTGCATAGCGCGCGAAACGCCGGCCGGCCTCCAGCCATACGGATTGTTGAAACTCGTAATCGACGTCGATGCCTGTATCCGCGAGAAAGCCGTTCACAAAGGATTCTGTAGCCTTCGGATGGGCCAGCAACTCTGCGTAGACTGGCGCTCCCACAACTAAACTCCCTCAGTCTTCGCGTTGCGGAGGTTCCTTGCTATGTCTAGACCCAGCGGCTCCTCGGACCAAAGGGCAGAGAGCACGTGGGTATCGATTGCCGTTCTCATTATTCCTCAGTTTCTTCGTCCCGCAGGGTCCGGACCCATGCCTTTACGTCATGCAACGCGGAAAAGACGGGCAGTGCACCTACATATTTTACAAATGGATTTTCAAGCGCACGAGCCGGGCGGATGGTTGTTCGATCACTTTCAACGACAAATTCCACGCGATCCCCCTGTTTCAGCCCGAGCCGATTGCGAATCTCCAGAGGTACCGTGATCTGGCCCTTGCTGCTAATGGTGCTAGAGCGTGTCATCTTTACTCCTCTTCTTTACAGTAGGAATAGCACAATTTGCGTGCGGAATAGAGCAGAAATCTGCTTGGGGGCGCCCGAATGTCTCGTTCCGTTAGACAGGGGAACTCCGGCAGAATGTCCGCTTGCGCCATTACCCTGGCCAGGTATTCCAGCACATCGTACGCCGTGACGCGAAGACCCCCGAATGCAGGGTTTGCCGCCTCGCTTCCCTGGTTCTGTAGTGATGATGTCCAGTTGTCGGCGCGCATGCGAAAGTGAACAAATTTGAACAGCAGCCGGACTGTCTAGTCTTATGTTCTATAGCGGTCTTGTCCAGTGCCAAGAAGGCAACCATTAGCTCGCTGAGTTTGCGGCTTCGATAACCCCAGCACTGCGTATGAACATCCTGAGTAACGGCCGCCGAACAGTTTGCCCCAGTCCACGACCTGCGCCGCCCCACTCGCGATATCTCCCTTTCCTCGATCACCGGATGGCAGCCCCTCGATCTAATCAGCCCCTGTTTGCGCTTGATCGGGGCGAGGGTGTTGTATATAATTGTTATATACATGAAAGCCTGGATGGAATGCACCGGGTTTGAATGGGATGACGGCAACAGCGGTAAGAACTGGGAAAAACATGGAGTTGCAGATTTTGAGGCTGAAGAGATTTTCTTCAATCGCCCATTCATCGTGCGGCACGATGCCGCCCATGCGTCGGACGAGGAAAACCGCTGGCGTGCTTTCGGTCGGACCGACAAGGGCCGGTACTTATTCGTTGCCTTCACCGTACGACGCACGCTAATCCGAGTGATCTCAGCGCGCGTGATGACACGCCGAGAGCGGAGGTTTTATGAGAGCTAGGAAAAGAGTGAAGAAGCTTAAACCGCTTCCGGTTTTCAAGTCGGAGGAAGAAGAAAGAGAGTTTTGGGCTACCCATGATTCCATGGACTATGTCGATTGGTCGAAGGCCGAACGTGTTGTATTTCCTAACCTAAAGCCCACCGCTAGAACGATTTCGTTGCGGCTGCCGGAGACCATGATTGGAAATCTGAAACTGCTTGCCAACAAGCGCGACGTTCCGTACCAATCGCTCCTCAAGACATTTCTCGCCGACCGGCTAAAACAGGAAATGCGTTGACGTAGTCCTCGACGACCTACGAGTAAGCTATGGCGCGAACCACCGTTCGTCGCCAAGATGCCCGCGGAAATGGCAGACGTAGAGTACTTTAAGTCTAGGTTTCCGAAGATTCCTTCTGGCTGGCCTTCTCCGATGGCTTCCGATTGGGTGGCGAGTTCTCTCGGCCGCCTGGAGGTGGATAGTTCCCTCTTAATTAAAGCGCCGGCAGCTGTTCGAATTTCTACGTTTTCAAGTGCGTGGTGACAATACGTCATGGTCTTGCACTCTATGCGAAAAACAGGCCCCCACGCGATCGGAAACACCTCTTTAGGCCGGTTACCGTTCCACGGCACTCTTCGGCGCTCCAGGCTGAACACGCCGTAACAATTCCTCGGAACGGTTTGGTGGATTTGATTTCGGGCGGACCTGCCATGCTACCTTATCGAGTTCTCAGGTTAGGAGGCACCGTGCGCTACGCGGAATTCCGTAACCGACTCGAAAATGCTCTTCGGGAAGTGGGCCTGTTCGTCCATGACGCCGATCGCGTTGAGACTATCAACCTCGCGGACACCGTTCGGCATTGGAAAGCCTATATCAGGAGATCCGCACCTCCGAGCGCGGAACGGTTCTCCGTTTCGGCCGAGATCAGCTTCCGGTGGACGCCGTTCGATGCGGCTCGATCCTACACGTGCGAGAAGACCTTTACGCGGAACTTCTCGGGAGGACGGGCAGGACGGTCATGACGGCGTAGACTTCTGCGAGCGAGGGAATGCCGCACGCCGAATCCTCCTTGCCAGCGGCAGCCAAGCGTTTCACGCTAGCCAAATGGTGAACATGACCACGCCAGAAGGCTGCAACCAAAAACCGACGTGTCGAAAAACTGCTTCATTTGCGAGCTTATTCGATCACTTGGCGAAGGCGATTTTGCCGTTCGCGGTCGAGAAGGTCAGTGAGGGAGGTGTCCGTTGCTTCTCCCTGGTATACCCAGACACCCAGTTCCTTCTTGAGCACGACATTCTGGCGGGCCGCGCTCGAGTATCTTCTCGGTGAGAAATTGCTGACCTTCGCAAAGACAGCAGACTGTTGCTCGGAGTTCGCAGCTGAGTTTCCGTGTTTTCAGGCAGAGGTGTGGAACGTTTTCAACCGGTATGAAATCGCAGGCTACCTGACCACCTTGAAGGCATTCTTCCAGTTCCCGCCGCTCAATCTAGATTAAGTCGGGTAACTCCTCACGCGAGATCAGCAAACGGATCGACCGGGCCTGCCCGGGCGTTCGCTCGATGAGGCCGCGCGTTTCAAGTGTCAGGATCATCTGATGCACGGAGGGAGGGGAGACTCGGAAGTACTGCTGCATTTCGGCCTCGGCTGGCGGACGTCCGTGGATTTTGCTGTAGTAATAAATGAAAGCCAAATACTGACCCTGTTTGCCCGTGTAAGCTTTCTTCATAGCCACTGCAGAATAAGCCAGAACTCCAACCGGCTTTCAAGAGGTATTCGCGCAGGGAGGTTTCACTGACCGGGAAGTAGTTCACAGCCGCGCATCAATTTCAGGAGTGAACTTCTTCGTCGTGGTGGCTAGTCCGTCCGGAGGTGCTGGAAGCTTCCCGCCGCTCCAACGAGTGGAGCTGGTTCTCGAGGAAGTGAACCTGGGCTTGGTTGGGGTAGAGGCGGTATTTGTAGGCGAAGCGCATCAGCAAGAGCATACAAGGAGCATAGGCTTAAGACAAACAAAAAGCGAAGACGAACGAATATGCAAAAGAACGCCGCATTCCGATCTTTTACAAGATGGGGTTCGCTTAACGCTCACGGACTATCGCGCGGATGACAATCACGATCCTCTCCACTGCGCGCGTTTGACGGCAAAGCACAAGCGGAATCAAGGGCAATAGGCGAGGGACACGGAACTGACTGAGTATGTTGGCGCTTACGTCAGCGAAGAAATCGACCCGGTTTATCGCATTGTTCTGCAGGACGGGAATCTAAGTCTGACGCGGCTGAAGAAGAAAGCAGAGACTCTTCGGCCAGCTGTGCGCGACGTTTTTACCGGGGACATCGGTACGGTGCGCTTCACGCGCGATTCGAGGGAGCCCGTCTCGGGTTGGTCCTCAACTCCGGCCGCATTCGCAACTTTCGATTCGAAAAGAACGTCAGAAGGTCGATTAAGTCTCTGACCTGAGCCCTACCTAAACCGACGTGTGTAAGAGTCAGGTGAATAGTTTGGGTTTCAAAACCACGGCTACAAGTCAAAGTCTCGGAAAGGCGAAGAAAGGCATGGCCCACCTTTTTCTCGGAAACGAAAAAAGGATGGGCCATTCTCGCAACGAGTAGGGGTTGCTGATACGGCCTGTTCTGGCCCAAATTCTACTTCCCAGAACGACACTTTAGAAGAAATCTAACAAAGCCAGTTCACCGGCCAACAGCATCCGCAGAGATTAGGTTGCGAACTTCCCCGGCTACGGTTTTGGTTTATCCGAAGCTGGTTTTACCTCGGCTGATTTGGCGGCTGCAGCTTTGGGCTTTGCAGTTGCTGCCATCATGGGCTTGGGGTGCCAGAAATCGGCAGACGCGGATGCGATCTCTTCAGGTGGATTGCTGAGTTGGGGCGCGAAGCGGAAAAGCGTGGATTCGGAATGCTCGACGGACTCCGCGCTCACCTGCTGGAACTTCTTGAAGCCTTCCTCGCCCAGAATGTCCCGCATCGTGGGATTATTGTCAAAGCCGCCCACGGAAGTGCGCAAGGACGTGACGTAGAAGGTCGCGCCCTTCGTTCCTTCGACGACCTGCGAGACGAAGAGCGGTTGCGCATTGGCAGCCCTTTCGCCCGCCTCTTTGGTTTCCTTTAATAGCGCTTCGAATTCAGGGACGTGGCCGGTGCGAATGTGCACTGCCGTGGTGCGCAGCACGCGGGACTCGCCGATGAATTTCGCGTACGCTGCGGCGTCCATGGGAGCTTTGCGGCTGAGGTCCCAACGCCGACGTCGCAATTCGGAGCGCGACCATACTAGGCAATTTTGAAAGTCACGCTCCATCTTCTCGGCCATTTCCTTGCCGAAGGCTTTGTTGGCTGCAGCCATAGCAGCTTCATTGACTTTGTCGATGTCCGCGTAGTCCTTGCGGATGCTGGTGAACTGGTACACGTTTCCCTCGCCATACACGGTTTCCATGGCGATCCAAGTGTCGCCGTTGTGTTTCCGATTGGCGTCGATCCATTTTTTGGTGAGTGTTTGGAAGTCGGCGAGTTTCTCCGGCTTCACTTTGACGATATACACATCGAGATAGTCGCCCTGCGCGTGCACGGCCATAGGTGCCGCTAAACACACCGTCACGACTAAGGCCCAAATGGCTCTCCTCAACATGAGTGCCTCCTTTATCGAAGACTTACCGGTATCGAAGACTTACCGGGGAGGGGATTGAGGCGGACGCTACACCCGCGAAGGGACGGTGTCAAGCCCCTCGTAAAGCCTCGTAAAGTTACATTCTTAAATGCCTTGACAGGCGTTTCGGGTTGTCGCTCAGTTTCGGTAAAGGCTTGTGGGCAATAAGATTCCCCCTACTAGTTACTAGTGTGCTATCCCATTTAATTCTTCACAGCGGCGCAACCTTCTCGAGAAACTGTCGGCCTGCAATCCGCGATGGAGATTTTTGAGAGCACGCAGCGGCTTAAGGGGCAGCAAATGGATTTGAAGAAACAAACTGAACGATTGACGAACTACGTTTCGGGAACCGAAGGAGAAATTGAAGCGTTGAAGCCGCACGCCCAATTGCGAGCGGTAGGGGGCAGTGCGCGGTGAACCGGTCGTCCAAGGATACGTGGACCTCAAGAAAACGGCGGAGCGGATTGAACACACATTTGCCGGAAACTTTAAATGCAGGTGATGGCGGAGGCCCTCCAGAATTTCACCAGCGCGCTCAGCCCCATGAAACCGGCGGAATCGGTGAAGAGGAATGTTCGGACTTTGTCGCCGGGCACGATGGAGATCCAATTTCTGAAAGGAATCCTGCGAACGGTTGGGTCTGTGGACGTGATGGCTTTGCGCGCCGTGCTGGAGAGTTTGGCGAAATGATCGGACTGCCCGCAGGAACGCGCATCTGGATTGTGGCGGGCGTGACCGATCTGCGGCGGCGGCTTGCTCCGCCTCAACCTTCACTGGCAGAAGCTGTGGGTTCATGCTGATGCCCAGCCGCCCTTCACGAAACAGCTTTCGCCAGTAGAACACTTGGTTGGCATTCACATCGTTTCGCCGGGCCACTCTCGCCACGGAGGCCCCAGGGACCAGGGTTTCTTCCACGATGTCTCGTCGCTCTTTCATTGGTCCTCCACAGTGGGGGGCAGCGATAAAGACCAGGAGTGTCTTCGGTGGAGGAAGCGTGCTGTTCCGCTTGCGGCTGTGGTCTTGAGCTCAGCAACTCTTGGTGCGCCGGCGGCTGGCAAAGAACCGAAGTTGAAGTTACGGATGCGCACGAAGCCTTGTGGAAGGATGTGTAAGAAGCCTCGGTGAAGGAGACCAGGCGGTGATTGGAAATGGCTACGCGGTGGGTGTAGCGGCCGAGATATTGCAGCACGTATTCGGGGCCACCGAAGG
The DNA here is from genome assembly GCA_003223255.1 of Acidobacteriota bacterium. Lineage (GTDB taxonomy): Bacteria > Acidobacteriota > Terriglobia > Acidiferrales > UBA7541 > Acidiferrum. Next base: position 9,691 of record QHYJ01000136.1, read on the forward strand.
GAGGTTTTAAGTAAACTACCCAGTTTTGTCGGTAGAGTGGACGGGCCGTAGAGACTCGAGCGCGCGATCTTCTGACACGTCCCGCGATCCTTGCGATTGCACGCATGGGAAAAACTTTTCGGCCTGTAGAAAACAACACTGGTGATCGTGCAACGGACGAATTCGTCTGTCGCAAGGGGACAACTCTTTATCTTGCGTGTTTAACTACCAACAAGAGACTGCGACGAAGAGCATTTACCTGTCGCGTGCGGGACTTAGCCCCCGTCTTCGATATCACGTTACGGATCTGTGGAATGGAGCTTCTCAGTCTGTGCTCGGGAACATGTCCGTGCATTTGGAGGGGGCTCAAGCGGCAATCTTTTCGTTCAGCCCCGCAGGATAGAGGAATTCACCATCCCGTCTTAAAAAAGTGAAATGCCGGGCAGCAAATGGAAGCCTGCCCGCCACGATCGTGATAAGTGATAGTCTGTCAGTCAACCTCCGCCATTTTATTTGCGACGTGAATGCTG
>QHYJ01000139.1 GCA_003223255.1 Acidobacteriota bacterium
AGATCATTACCGAATCGCATATTAAGGCTCCGTCCTCGGCGCATGTTCTGATCGCGGCACTGCAAAAGTCATCTCCACAACTCAAGCGTTAGTTCATGTCATGAGAGGAGTCGAAAATGGGATCCGCAAGGTGGCACAATTGCGCCGAGCTCCGCGCTGCGAACGGTGCCACAATTCTAATAAGGCATGGCGCTGCAGCCACTGAACCTTTTGGATTACCCTCCAAACTGGGCGACTTGGTCAACCCGAAACGAAACGGTATTCTCACGGCGTTGTGCTATCGTCAGCCGCAGGTGAATCACAAAATGACCAAACATACACTCACAATCTTCCTGCTGATTCTTTCCATGGCCGCTTTAGGTCTTGCCCAGTCAATTTTCCCTTCCAAGCAGGCGTCCATTTGGATCGAGCGTACAGCGGCATCGAATCTCACGCGAGGGGGCAGAGCGAGTCCCGCAAGCTGAGAAGGTCGGTGGACAGCAAGCGGGTTTAAAGATTCTGTTAGAAGGCCCATTCAAGAAACCGCCACGGCCCAGCTTGTCTGATTAAGCACCTGGCCGCTCCGAGACCACGGGCCTAGCATTTTTCTCTATACAATGCGTTCATGCCCACAGTTGCTTCCTGGTGGCAAATCAAAAGGATTTCTGACAAGCTCAGGATTGTCGCCAGCTTTCTTGAGCATCGACGGAAAATTCTAGCAATCGCCCCTCTCCTGGTGGTCGTCTCTTTCGTCTTTGTTGCCGCGTACTTCGGTCACCGTGAACCCCAGATGGGCCAGGATGAGGCCCAATGGTTCTTGGGTACAGAAACCCCTCCACCTGGACAAGTTCCCGCTTATGTGAAGTACTACAGGGTGGTGCTCGAATCTATCGATGAAACATACCAGACGGCTCACTTGCGAGCCGACCTTCGGTACGTATGGGGAACGGACCCGAGCGTGCTAATTCGAGCGCCCCTGTTTACGTTCATAGATGAATCCCCTGAGACCCACGAAATCCGTAAGAACTATTCTGCTCCCGTTCAGGTATTTTTTAGTCCGTTTGAGATTTCTGACGCCACGAACGAATTCTCTCTCGGGGTTTTCGGACCACGCGGGTGGACCAATAATGTTCCATTAAGGCATCCTCCCGCTTCCTTTTCCGAATCCGTTCCCAAGTCTACTAAGGCGGACGTTCCACTCTCGGGAGACCCATGGCTTTATCCGTTTGACAAATATGTCATCGCGGCTCAAATCAAACTCATGATTGTCGCGACACCTGACTGGAAGCAGTATTTCAGAATTCCGGACGACCGTTACACGGTTTTGCCGAAAATACCCAATCTCATGGTCAGAAACATAAAAGCAAACGACCTGGAGCACTGGGCCAAGTACTTTCAACAAGACCCCAAGGATTTCGCTCGACTCTACAGGCCTGACTTTTGGAAGGATGGCCGCATTCTCCTGGTGTTAGAACGTCCATTGTTTCCAAAGTTTTTCGCCGTGTTCTTCGGTATCCTTGCGGTCGCTTGGATTCTGGTGGTCGCCAGGAGCGCGGACCCAATGCAGTTGACCCTGAACGAGTTCGCGTATTTTCTAGCTCTATGGGCGATTCGAGCGCCGTTGGCGGCAGGTGCACCGAAAGCTCCGCTGCTGATGGACTACCTAGCAATGGGACTCTACGTCCTTCTCATCGGCGTTGTGCTGGCGAAATTCATCTGGGGATTCCGCAAGCCGTGGCAACTCGAAGAAAAACCTAACCTAAAATGAAGGCCCTATGTCTTCCTTTCCTTCTGCCATCGCGGCGCAGACCACATCACCTTCTTGTCTTTATTGAAGAGCACGAGATACTGCCTGGTGTTGACCTATGACCGGCGGCGCATTCTGCATTCCAAGGTTACCCCCCACCCAACCGCGGAATGGGTAGTCCAGCAACTGCGGGAGGCCTTTCCCTCTGCCCAACTCCCTCGCTACCTGCTGCGCGATCGCGATGCGATCTTCGGCCATGAGTTCCAAGAACAGGTGCGAGGCCTCGGCATCTGCGAAGTCTGTCGGCACCGCGTGTGCCCCGGCTGCCCTATAGCGCCACATCAATGTTTCAGAAGCTCGTAAGCTTTGCTTATGGCGGAAGCCAACCGCAAGTTTGCCTACCGGGAGAGCTATGTTCCCCATCCGCAAGGAGGGGCTCCGCATGCGTGGCTCACACTCACCGCAAAAATAGTTGACTTAACTTTGCAGGCAGATGCCGCCGCATATGGTAGGGATTTCGATGCCTTGTTCTGAAAGGTCGGTTGCTGCAAAGCGACCCGTGTTCCCTTTCAAACAGTCGAAGCACACTTCAAAATCGCGGCGACGACAGGCCGGTACGGGAGCGTACTCGGATTGCAGTTTCTTACTACTGAGCTGCTTGATGCATTGCTTGCGCGAGCGTAACCCACCAAGGAAATCAACGAGGGTAGACCGCGGACGCTCCCGATATCTTCCAATGCCCCATGGACAAGTGAACCTAGCGCTCGGTGACGCTCAAGTCTGCATGCCCCATCAGCTCCGCCACAGGGAAGACGTCAATGTCAGATTCAAGAGAGACTCTCCTTTACCCGAGCAATGAGGACAAGGTTCGGAAGAACGCCGCGGGCGTTGCGATTCGCAGCCCAGTTCGCTTTGCTACCGCTTCAGTAAAATGCTTGGTATTGTGCGTCAATAGCCAGTCTGGCTTGCTGGCCATGGCAGAGAGAAGGACTGGGACATCCGCCGCGTGCCGGATTAAGTGGCGGCTCGAGATCACGAGGGATTCACTGGGGTACGGCACCATTTCAGGATTGGTCAGGCTCACGAGACGACGATAGTGTTCTACCAGCTTGTCAGCTTTTAACGATGGCAGGCGCTCCGCGTGGAGCAACGAATTCTCTTCCACCTCATCGCGAACAACCTCCGCAAGAACCAGTTTGCAAAGTCGAGCCGCACACAGGGACAAAGCTGCTTTGTCGAGGCCCCACGAAGATACGATGCCGCCGGTGAGGACATTCGAATCCAGGAACAGCCGAATTCTCCGTTGGCTTGTCACTTCTCGCGCTGGCCACGAGATTGCCGGCGTGAGATCTTCTTCCCGGGATCAGACTTCTTGTAGTGTCGTGCAAGAACGCGCTTTCGTGCTTCGGGCAACGTCGCCAGAAACGCCTCTGGCGTAACGCCAGCACCCGTGAGGGCAAAGCTCACCTGCTGGCAGAGATGCTCAAAGCGCTGCTGCTCTGGCAAAAGAACAAGGCCGTCCCCCAATCGCAGTACGGCAAAAGGGGCTCCCGTTCCCAAACCAAGGTCCTTGCGGAACCGCTTCGGGACCGTGAGTTGCCCTTTCTCACCTATCTTCGTGGTGGTCAGATATTCCACCGTCGCCTGTCGGCGCGCCATGAACCGCTCCTAGTAGGAATATCCTACCACGGCTTCGCGGGCCGGGCAAGTTGACGGCACGTCTTTGGCGATCGAGCGCATCTTGCAGGTCATCACCGATGTCGAGAACGTCGTGCGAGCATTCCGGTCATTGGCGGTTCCGGCAAAACTGGATCTAGGCGACATCGATGGGCATCGACGCAGGTGCGGCGATCACAATGCGAAGCATCAAAAGGTCTTAAATGGAACACTCTGAAAACCGCCGCTTATCCGTCGGTTGATCCGATCACACAGGCCTACGGCTCACTCGCTGTTTGCGGGGCAGCCGCCTTTATCCAGCCCCTGCAGCTTCTTGGAAGCTTCTGCATTGTTCTTTTCTGACGCAACCAGCAGCAAGATCCGCGCTTGCTCACAGTTCACCGGGACGCCTTCGCCCCGTGTGTAGAGGTCCGCCAGCGCTACCGCCGCATTCATGTTTCCTGCTTGCAGCGCAGACCACAACTGCTGCGGCGTCGCCGAGACCTTTTTCGGGTGCTGCACTTGTTCCGAGGAAGAATGCGCCTTCGAGGCGGCTGGAGCGGGCGCTACTGCCGACTGGCTGGCCCCAAGCGGCTGCTCCGCCTTCGCCGGCTGGGGCGTTGCCGACGGCGATGATGTGCGTGTCATCAGATCCGTGGAAAATGCTCCTGCAGTCTGCGGACCCTGCCTCTGCAGCAACCCTGTCGGCGCGGCCACGGAGACCGTCTGCACCGCCGCCGGCACCGTCGCCCGCGGTTTCGTAGCGGTCGGCTCCGAGATCGACGCACTTGGTGACACGGGCTGTGCTACTGACGCCCGAGTCTGCTCCACGCTGGATTGCGCCGCGCGGTTCGCGCTTGCAGTCGTCAGCGCCGGGCTGCCTGGCTTCGTGCCGCCGGCATACCGGAAGATGGGAATCATCACCACCGCGCATATCCCGAAGCCCACCAATACGCCGCGGAGAAATTGCCAGCGCGTCTGGGCCCGGTGCCGTTCTATGGGAACAAGTTGCATGCTTGGAACGCGCATCTCCTGCCAAATCACCAGCTTCTCGGTCGCCGCGCCGTCATCCGCTTGCTTGTCACGCTGCCGCAGAAACGCGCGCCAGTTTTCTCCACTGGATGCGGTAGAGGTCTCGCTCAGCCAAGCGTGGATCTGCTCGCGTGCCGGCGCGCTCAATTCCAAGAAGCGCAGGCCTCCCGTGCGTTTTGCCGAGTCGATCCATGCTAACTGGCCAGTGGCCTCGATCGCGCAGTTCATGTCGACCGATAAATGCAGCTGCAGCAAGTCCGTTTCTTCTATAGGCGTGAGGCTCTCAAAGCACAACCCATCTTCGGAAAGATTCAGGACGGAACCGCTTTTTTCACCGCCGAGCTTACACAACACTATCCGCTCGGGCGGCTTTCGCTCTTGCAACCGCCGGTTTGCGTTCATCGTGGTGCAGGACTCCCCTCGTAGACGTTTTTTTCGAGAGGGCCGGGTAGGCTTAAGATAGAAAACAGTTAATGATACGATAATACTGGAAACTGTGGAATTACACAATCAGGTCCATGATGGATTCTGTAATCCGGTAAAGACCTTAATACTTCGGCCCCGCGCGTACGCGGCCCCGCCCAGCACTCCTGAGCCTCGCAAAAACTCCTTCTCCATCAGTTAGAGGGGCCCCTGGATTGAATCCGACTCAACACAGCTTCTTTGCTCCGTTCAACGCGCGCTAGGTTCTACCGAACAGAAGCAACTGATCGCACGCGCGGCGGCCCTGCGCGGTTCTTCGGCAACAGACTTCATTGTTGCAAGCGCCCCAGCAAGCAGCGGCAGATACCATCAAGGACTTCGAGCTTCTCACTCTCCATGACAAGGCGCGACGTTTTTGTGAATGCGATCCTGCATCCTCCGGCACCCAACGCAGCCGCGCGAAAAAATCGTAAGAGCTTCCCGTGCAGTTCACAGTGCGCGGCTCGCCCTGCCCCGTCCATGTGATGGTCCAGCCGGACAACATATTGGCTATGTATTCAAACGAGTGGCTTTGGTCTTTGTAGTCTTCAAACTCCGGCATGGATGCCCCGATTCCGGCTTGTTGCCCTTCTGCACCGCTCATATTGCAAACAGGCGCTCCGAATTCTGAAAAGGTAGGGGACGCAACAGGACACTCTCGACCACACTAAAGACGGCCGTATTCGCACCTATGCCGAAGGCAAGCGTAAGGGCGGCGATTAGCGCGAAGCCCGAGGATTTACGTAGCGTGCGAACGCTATAGTGCAAATTCTGAACGAAGTCCTGAATCCAGTTTACACGTCGCGCGTCGCGGCATTTCTCTTTGGTCTGCTCGATACCGCCCAGGTTGAGTTGCGCGCGACGGTACGCCTCCTCTTCCGTCATGCCTTGCGCGACATATTCCTCGGTTTTTCGTTCGAGGTGGTCGTGCAGCTCGTCGACCAATTCCTGGTCCGCCTGCGCCCAGCGAAACAACGACCGCAGCCGCAGGGGAATCGTGTACAGCCAATGCTCTGGTCGCATACTCCGACCCTCCTCTACTCGTACCTCAAAGCGACCATCGGATCGACTCTTGTCGCCCGTCGCGCGGGGACGTAGCAGGCGGCAAGCGCCACGAACATTAGGAGAATCGCGACGGCCGCAAGGGTTAGTGGATCTGTGGCACTGACACCGTAAAGCAAGCTCGACAGTACCCGTGTTAGGGCGAGTGCGCCTGCCACGCCGATCACGATGCCTGCTGCGGCAAGTCGCATTCCTTCGTGCAATACAAGATAAAGCGTGTCGCTTTGCCGGGCGCCCAGCGCCATGCGTACGCCGATTTCGTGCCGACGCTGAGCGACTGACTGCGATACAACTCCGAAAATGCCAATACCGCAAAGCACCAAACCGAGCGAAGCAAAGATGCTCAACAAAAGCGCGCGGAAGCGAGGCTGGGTGAAAAACTGGGAAAGCCATTCGTGCATCGTGGTTAAATCGAGCGGAGGCAGGCTGCCGTCGAGATGAGAAAACTCGTCGCGGATTGCTGGAATAACAGCGGTTGGATCCTGCGCGCTGCGCGCAAGGATGGCAACTTTCGAATCGGGGCTCTGCGTCAGCGGAAGATAAACGCAAGGGTCACTCACGTATCCCATTTCTTTAAAGACGACAAAACCCTTCACATTGCCAACCATACCGACAACGGTAAGCCAAGGATTTTTGTCCTCTGACTTTCCCAATCTGATGTGCTGGCCGACAGGATCGCCGTGGAGATATTTACTGGCTAGAGCCTCGTTGACTATCGCCACAGGCAGAGTTTTTTGCTGGTCTGTGGCGTCGAACTCTCGCCCCTTCAAGAGAGGGATTTCCATCACGCGGAAGTAATCCACGTCAACGGCCGCTTCGCTGACATCATTTCCCAGTGCATCTTGGTACTCTCCACGCTTTCCTTCGACGCTCAACGCGTTAGATCCGGCGAAAAAGAGTGGAGCCAAGGCCACGCCTTGCACGCCGGGGATAGCCAACACGGCGCTCTTCAGCTTATTGTAGAAATTCAACCGCTCGTCGGATGTCGAGTAGGTTTTGGATGTCAGATCGATATTGGCGGTCAGGAGATGCGCAGGCTGAAAACCGAGCGGAGTCGAGATGAGACGATGCAGACTCTCGATCATCAGAGCCGCACCGGCAAGAAGTACCAGAGAGAGCGCTACTTCACTGATGACGAGATATTTAGCAGCGAAATGCGTTCTTCCGCCTTCCTTCTTAAGGACAGCATTCAGATCGAAACGCGACGCTTTCCACGCGGGCGCAAGGCCGAATAGCAGGGTACTCGAAATGGCGAGGAGAGCCGTAAATGCAAGAATCTGCCAGTTGATTGTGATGGGGTTCCCGGGCGGAAGCTCCACCGGGTTCATTGCGTTCAGGTAACGAATGCTTGCGGTTGCGAGGAGCACCCCGAACAGCCCGCCGAAAATGGATAGCAGCAAGCTCTCCGTCAGCAATTGCCGAATTGTACGGAGCCGGGATGAACCGAGAGCTGCTCGGACGCCGAACTCTCTCTGGCGTTCCGCCGCTCGACTTAGAAAGAGTGTTGCGACGTTCACACAGGCGATCAGTAAGACAAATGTTACCGCCGCAAAGAGTACGATGAGACTCACGCGCAGATTGCGTCCCGTCAGCCATACGAACTCCGATTGCAAGTCGAGAACGTCTGGTTCCGCCATCCGCAGAACGGATTCTGGCGGCGCCTCCTTGATGATTCGCGCTTGCAGCGCCTTGAGTTCGGCTTCGGCGCTTGCCCGGGTAACGCCCGGCGCGAGGAGGCCCACGACGCCGACCATCGAACTCCAGGGATTCTTTGCGTATTCGCCCTGCGGGGTAATGAGCATCCAAAGCTGCGTTCGCTTGGGATAAAAAGAAAAATCTTTCGGCATGATGCCGGCCACGAGGCATGATTCATCGTTGACTGTCAGAGTGCGTCCAACGATATCGGCGCCGCCAAGCTCGCCATGCCAAAAAGCATCGGAGAGCACCACCGTGCATGCCGTTTGGGAGTCCTCAAGGGCGAACGTTCGGCCGTGGGCCGCTTCCACGCCCAGCGTCGAAAAGAAGCCGCTGGTCACGGGAATCCCGAGGACGCGTTCTAGCTTGCCGTGCAATCGAACTGTCGGGGGCACGCGGGCCCATGTAAGTGCTGCCAATCTCTCAAAGCTCTTGCTGTGCTGCGCCCATTCCTCGAATTCTCGATAGGTGTCGAACCAGGCCCCACTTTCCCGGTGCGCGGCATCGGTTTGCCAGATAATCGTGAGCCGCGATGGATTTTTGTAGGGCAGGGACCTCAGTAAGACGGCGTCAACGACGCTAAAGATCGCCGTGTTCGCACCGATGCCAAGCGCGAGCGTCAGGATAGCGACTGCCGTGAAGCCAGGAGATTTGCGCAATATGCGCAGACCATAGTGCAAATCCTGAACGAAGTCCTGAATCCAGTTTACACGTCGCGCGTCGCGGCATTTCTCTTTGGCCTGCTCGATACCGCCTAGGTCGAGTCGCGCCCGCCGCCGCGCTTCTTCCGGTGCCATCCCTTTTGCGACATATTCCTCGGTTTTTCGTTCGAGGTGGTCGCGCAGCTCGTCGTCCAGTTCCTGGTCCGCCTGTGCCCAACGAAACAACGACCGCAGCCGCAGTCGAATCGTGAACAGCCAATGTTCCGGTCGCATACTCCGACCCTCCTTCATTCATACCTCAGAGCGACCATGGGATCGACGCGCATGGCGCGGCGTGCGGGAACGTAGCAAGCTAGCAGCGCGACTAGAATGAGCAGCCCCGCTACGGTCGCGAAGCTCGCCGGGTCCGTAGCACGGACTCCGAAAAGCAGGCTGGAGATCAAACGGGTCAAAGCAACGGCTCCGAGAATCCCTATGACCACGCCGGCAACTGCTAGCCGTAATCCTTCGCACAAAACCTGGCGCAACACCTGGTTACGCTGCGCTCCTAGCGCGATGCGCACGCCTATCTCGTGTGTGCGTTGCGCCACGGAATAATGCAGCAGCGCGAACATTCCGACGACAGCAAGAACCAGGGCCATCAAGGAAAATAAACCAAGCAGCGAGGTTTGGAACCTCCGCGGAGAGAGCTGTTCGGAAAGTTGTTCCTTCATGGTGGTAACCGAAGAAAGGATCGCAGTCGCGTCGAGACTGCGAACAAGCGCGCGCAAACTTGCGGCGGCTCTGAGGGGATCACCCGTAGTACGGACGACAAGATCAGGTGGGGCGGAGGAACGGAGATCCGCGGGCTCACACTGTTTGTACCATTGGAATACGTGAGGAACGGACTCGCGTTCCAGGCCGTTGCGGCGCATATTTCGAACGACGCCGACTGCAGTGACCCAGTCATCGTTGTGGCCGCGAGGATCTTGTCCCTTGAAGCGCTTCCCCAGAGGGTCTTCGTTGGGCCAATAGCGCCGCGCCATGTTCTCGTCAATCACTGCGACAAGCGGGGAGTTTGGGCCATCTTGACTAGTGAACCAACGGCCTCGCAACAGCGACGCACCCATGGCCTGAAAATAGTCTCCACTGACCGATTGCCAAATGAGTGGAGTCCATTTATCGGGAGGCTCGGGGACGTGGCCATCAATGGCACGCAGGCCGAGGTTGCCCACACCACCCAGTTCGAACAGATCGGAGATTGCGCCGACGGCCTTAACATCGGGGGGGGTGGCAAGTCGCTCGAGAACCTCGTCGTGCAATGCGAGAACTCGCGATTGCGGAGTACCGGCAGGCATGGTGATGCGCATGGCGAGAACCTGTTCGGGCTGGAAGCCGAGGTCAACACTTTGCACCGCAAGAAAACTGCGAACGAGCAGGCCTGCTCCCGTAAGGAGAATGATCGCCATGGCAAACTCCGCAACCACGAGCACATCCCGAGTGCGCTTCAATGAGACAGGGGCTCCGGGACCACGGGCGGCCGACTTCAGAGATTCTTGCGGGTCTCGTTGCGAAGCCTTCCACGCGGGTAGCAATCCGAAGAGGATCGCGGCAAGCAGCGAGATGCCGATGGTAAACGCCAAAACGCTCGCATCCAGGCGCGCTTCGTTAAGCCGTGGAATATCGCCTGGAGCAAATGCAATGAGGGCGCGCAAGCCAAAGGCCGCGAGAGCCAAGCCTAAAATGCCCGACGCAAGCGCCAACAGCGCGCTTTCCGTGAAAAGCTGGCACGTAAGGCGAGCACGGCTGGCGCCGAGGGCCGCGCGAACAGCCATTTCACGCTCGCGGCCAGCGCCGCGGGCGAGGGCGAGGTTGGCGACATTGCTGCAGGCGATCAAGAGCACAAAGAGCACTGCGGCAGAGAGGACAAAAAGGGCCAAGCCTGTGTTGCCGCTCAGATGAACGCCAAGAGGAGTAACCGCCAAGGGAGCACGATTCTTGTCGGGATCGGATTGATTCAATCGAGCGATAAGTGAATCGATCTCCGTCTGGGCCTGTGAAACCGTAACGGCGGATTTGAGCCGGCCGACAAGTATCCATCGCGCGAAGAAAAGGCGCGTGTTGCTCGGGTCGATATTTGTGGTTAGCGCGGCTTCTTGCCATGACCTGTTCGTGGTGATCGGTGCCCAAAATTGCTGATCTTTATTAGGAAAAGCAAACGTGGCGGGCATAACACCGATGATTTCCCATTCGGCGCTATCGATTTGCAATTCTTTACCGAGCACATCAACCGATGCGCCAAACCTACGAAGCCATAAACCATGGCTCAAGACCACAACGTGAGCGCGATGGGCCTCCTCGTCGGAATTGAAGAAGCGACCGAGCTGAGGCTGAACTCCGAGCGTGCGAAAGAATTCGGAAGAAACAAAAGCGCCTTGGACTGATTCTGGTTCACCGCCCGCTGTGAGCGTAACGCGGCAAATTCCAGAGTCGCGGTAGTAGGCAGCCATGTTCTCGAAACTTCGGACTTGGGACTTCCAAGCCTCGAAATCTTTATAGAGGAAGCCTCCGCCTTTTGGTTCCTGGCGGTCCGCAACCAAAACAACATGGGATGGCTCTTTATATGGGAGAGGACGGAGAAGCACCGCTTCGATGACGCTGAAGATAGCCGTGTTGGCGCCAATACCGAGCGCGAGGGTCAGGACGGCAACGATAGTGAACCCGGGTGATTTGCGCAGGACGCGGAGGCCGTAGCGAACATCCTGAATCAAGCCCTGAATCCAGTTCACTCCGCGCGCGTCACGGCATTTCTCTTTGGTCTGCTCGATACCGCTCAGGTCGAGCCGCGCGCGACGTTGTGCCTCTTCTTGCGTCATCCCTTTTGCGACGTATTCCTCAGTTTTTCGTTCGAGGTGGTCGCGCAACTCGTCATTCAATTCCTGGTCCGCCTGCGCCCAGCGAAACAACGACCGCAGCCGCAGTGGCAGTTTAATAACCCGCGAAATGGCGCTCGAAAGCCTGCCCCAGTTGTCTGCTTCTTTTTCGAGCTGTCGCCGCCCCAGCCGTGTGAGCGAATAATATTTCGCGCGCCGTCCATATTCGGACGTTTTCCATTCGGCTGTAATCCAGCCCTCTTGTTCCAACTTGTGCAAAGCTGGGTACAGCGATCCGTCGCTCACCTGCAACACGTCGCCCGACACCTGCTTTAACCGCTGACTCACGGCGAAGCCGTTCATAGGCTCAAGCGCAAGAATTTTCAGTAGCAACATGTCCAAAGTGTCCTGCACGAGATCCGAAGGTTCGCTCATGTCCATGTCCTCGGTAACCGAGACTAGCACCTCTGCCCCTCGGTAAGCAAGGGGAGAAGCTGTTCGCCGCTGTTAGCTGACCGGAGCAGAGCTGCGGCGGTGGTGGGCGATCTCCTCGAAGTTGCTGCCGAACAAGGTCCTCTATGGTTTTGGTCGTCCGTTGCAGAAATTGTGCTGTCCCTTACTTGGCGTCGTCTGGTTGCGTTCCTGGCTGCGTTTCTCTGCCTTTCCTTACTGCGCACGTTTCCGATGCCGGTCCTTGCGCCGCTCCATGGCATACCCACAGCACATGAGGTTCCCGAGAACTGGGGACCATTTTTCGCTACTCTCGACATATTTGGCATGCTCGTATGGATTGCGGCGCCTTATGCCGCGATTTGTTATGGATTTCTCGATAAATTAAGCCAACTTCTTCTCGTCGCTTCTGCGATCGCCACGACAATCATTTTTTACTGGTGGATACCGGCTGTGGCCTCCACAGCTTTCGCACTCGGCATCGGAGTCCTGATTTTTTCAGTTGCCGCGGCGAAGCCGCGCCGGGCACTGCTCGCTGTGGGTGTCGCGCTTGTGGTCGGTTTCTGCGGGGTTCAATTGATGCTTCATCGGTGGCAAGAGTACCTGCCACTATTTCCGCTCTCAGCTACTGGCTTCTCCTTGTCTGTTGATTCCCTTCCGTTGTTGGCCGTGGCGATCCAAACGGCAGCCTGTGGGTGGACGCACCGGTCCGTGCTTCGAGGCGTCGCACGAGGGCCTGAACTCGAATCTACAGCCTAGGCCATTTTTTCACGCGAGAGCCAGCGTCGATCTGATGAGCGGCAAGATCTTCGAGAACCGAGGCAATCATACCTCCTCCGATTATGCACAAATTGAACCACTCAAGTGACTGCAGGAAACTGCTGCTGGCGATTGCAGGGATTGCTGCCGCCGCGGTGCCGATGATTACTGGCCGCATGAGTGCACTGGCCCAGACACAGACGGCCTCGACTCCGGTGCTGTCCTTCGAGATCGCCTCGATCAAGGCGGAAAATGGTGTCCCCTTCCCCAGACCTCCCCAGACCCCTTCTCCTGCTAGGAGATACGAGAACGCCTTTATGAAAGCGGAAACTGTGTCGGACATGCCCTCTCCAGCTTGACCCATCCAGTATTGCAAAAGTCCCGGGGGAGTGGCCGTGAAGTTCCAGTGCTGGAAATTTCAGGTCACCGAATTCCGGGCGGTCACCGAGTGGCAGGGAGCTCTGTCCTGGGCGGTCTGCATCACGAATATCGACTGGAAACATTGGCGGCATGAAAAGCCGGCGAAAACTCAGAACCATCAGGTTTTTGCGGGGCACAGGGGAGTGCGATGGTCATTTGTGGACGCAATCACGCGCAAGCGCTCGCGGAACAGTTCTCAAATTTCGGTCACGCCGTTGCCACGCACATTTGAGAGCAACTAACGTTATCCTGCTGGCTAGAGCCATGGGTTACTCGTACCTCAGCGCCACCATCGGATCTACGCGCATCGCCCGCCGCGAGGGCAACCAGCCAGCAAACAACGCTACAGCAATCAGTAGCAGTGAAACTCCCGCAAACGAGATTGCGTCCATCGGATTCAGCCCAAAAAGGATGGCCGAAAGCAATCGCGAAACCGCCGCTGACAAGGCGATTCCAATCGCAGTTCCAAGCAGCATTGGCCGAGCACATTCCCGCAACACCAGCCCTAGCACCTGCGGCGGTCGCGCGCCGAGGGCCATCCGGATACCGATTTCGTGCGTTCGCTCCATGACGCTGTAGCCCACCATCCCATAAACTCCCAGGCAAGCCAGAAACAAGCCAAGCACGCCAACGATGCTGGAAAGGATCCCGCCAATGCGTGAGATCAGGAAGTAGGGGTTAAACGACACCATCCACTCAAGGGGCGCGAGAACAACCGGTAAATTGGCGTCCACCCGTCGTACAGCGCTGCCGAGGGTGGCGAGCAGACTGGATGCGCTGCCACTAGTGCGCACCAACAGTGTGCTAGTCCAGTAGCGACTCCCCGAAAGCGGTAGGTAAAGGTACGACTCGTCTACCTTGTTCAGAAACAGGCTGCGCACATCGCGAACCACGCCAATGACCTCGCTGCTCGGAGAAAACGGCACTCGCTCCCCGGCAAAGGGAGGCCGCGCATTTGCCGACCCGATCACCAAGCGCTTGCCGAGAGGATTCTCGTCGGGCCAGAAACGCCTCGCTGTGGCCTCACTAATGACCACGACGGGAGCTTCCGTCTCGGCCTCCTGGATGGTGAAGCTGCGGCCGCTGATGATGGGGACGCCAAGCGATTCGAAATAATTCGGCAGGATATAGCTGTAGCCAGCCGTGGGTCGCTTGTCCTCGCCCCCCTTACCGGCTGGTGGCTCTGCGTCGGCAATTCCGACCGGCACAAACCGGTTACCGCCCGAGATCGGTGCGCGAGACGCCTCTGTCACCGAAGTGACGCCGGGAATGCTTGCAATCTCTTCCATCAGTTGCCGGTTGAGCTCAAACAGTCGCGCTTGGCTATAACCGTTCGATGGCTCAGCCATTTCCAGGGACAGGTGCACCACATGTTTGCTATCAAATCCCGGATCGACCCGCAGCGCCCGCTGCGAGCCTCGCAGCAGGAGCGCTGAGTTGATCAGCAGCACGAGACACGCTGCAACCTGCGCAACAATGAGCAGGTCGCGAAGCCGCGACTTGCTCAGCTGCTGTCCGAGCACGCTGCCGTTATCTTTGAGTGCCGAATTCACGTCGGTCCTTAAGGCCTGCAGCGCCGGAGTCAAGCCAAACAACACTCCCGTCAGCAGGGAGATAAGCACGGTATAGCCGAAAATGCGGATGTCGGGAGTGACCTGCAAGGCGATGGCGCCCCAGTACGAAGGAATCGCGGAAGCAATCTCCACGACAAGGAGATGCAGCGTCCACGACGCCAGGGGAAGACCCACAGCTCCAGCCAAAAGAGCGGTCAGAGTGCTTTCGATCAACAACTGTTGTAGCAGTCGGCGGCGGCCGGCTCCCAGCGCAAGGCGCACGCCGATTTCCCGTCGGCGTGCCGCCGCTCGCGCGAGCAGAAGACTGGCCACGTTTGCGCAGGCAATCAACAACAGCAGCGCGACGGCGCCCATCGTAGCGGCTACGATGGGCCATGCTTCGGAGTCGATTTGATTAAATTTGCGCTCGCTGACCACCCTAACGCCAGAGTTGCGCTCAACCTCTGGATAAGCGGCCCGCAACTGTGCAGCCAGAACATTCAATTCCGCTTCTGCGTCAGTCATAGAGATGCCTGCCTTCAGGTGTCCATACACGATGCCTGCGCCCACACTGCGGTTCTCCAGGCTCTCCCGCGTGCCATCACCTAGGAGTGGCCGCACCGCAATCGGCGCCCAGAGAACAGGCACAGCCGAAAGTGCGCCAATGTAATCCGCCGTGGTCACGCCAACGATCGTGAAGGCCACTCGATTGAGATGAATCGTGGAGCCTACGACGTCAGGATTCGAGTGAAACTGGCTCTCCCAGAAATTGCCGCTCAGAACAACCACCGGCGGCGCGCCTGGTTGATCGTCCTCTGGCAAGAACAACCGTCCAGCAGCAGGTCGCGCCCCGAGCAACCGAAAATAGTTACCTGACACGAAGACGCAGCTCAACCGTTGCGCGCCTCCCTGCAACAATTGCGGTAGGCGAAAACCGAGCGCGCCTGCGACACGCAGAGCGTCTTCGGAAGCAACAACGGAAAGGTCGGACGTAGTTACATGCATTCCCCCGCTCCACATCGCCAACTCGGAAAGGGTCTTGCTGTGGTCGCGATAATAAACGTAGTCAGGATAAGAAAGCGCGCCGCGATTTCCTCCTTCCTTCGTGCGGTAAACGCCCATCAAGCGGTCAGGATCTTTCACCGGCCGTGGCCGCAGCGCGAGGGCGTCAAATGCGGTGAATACCGTCGTATTCACACCAATTCCCAGTGCCAAAGCATTCACCCCGCGCGCTTCGCGGCACTCTTCCTTTGCCTGCTCGATGCCGCCAAACTCGATGCGTGCCCGCCGCATTGCCTCTTCGTGCGGCACGCCGCCGCGAACCAAATCTTCAGCAAATGCCTTGATGTGAAAGCGCAGCTCTGCATCCATCTCGCTTTCCATCCGCGCCCAACGCATCACCGCGCGCAACCACGACCGAACCCGGCTCCACATCCTCATACTTCCTCCGGTCTGGCTCCAAGGATTCCCGCAATGACGTCCGCCATGCGGTTCCACTTTTCCGCTTCCGTTTGCAATTTGTGTTTGCCCGCTGCTGTGAGGCGATAGTATTTCGCCTTGCGCTTGTTTTCGGACTCGCCCCATTCGCTCGTGATTAAGCCCTGATGTTCCAGACGATAAAGCGCGGGATACAGCGAGCCTTGCTGAATCTCCAGCCGGTCTTTCGAAATCTGCTGGATGCGCAGCAAAACGCCGTAGCCATGCAGCGGGCCCAGCGACACCGCTTTGAGAATCAGCATGCCCAGCGTGCCCTGCAGAAGTTCAAGTTGCCTGTCCACGAAGCGAGCTCTCCTAGATGTTCTAGGAAGATATAAAACTCTTCTCCTAGGATGTCAAGGAGAGCCGAGCCTTTTTGTGTTGCCGGGTGCGATTGTGCGCCCTGAATATTTTGAAACGAGCGTTTTGCCACACCGAAACACGGCCATGATTCGAACGTTCTATAAGCGCAAAACAAGAAGAGAGACGTTCGATTAGACAGAACATCGAGGAGGGAGGAAGAACAATCAGGAGAATTTTCTGGCAGCCTGTCCACCGGTCCATCCAGCAGGCAACTCTGAAGGCAATCGACGTTGTTCTAGGAAACTTAGAGCGCTTGGCGCAGTCGGACGATGAATTGCTCGCATGGCAAGCGCCACTTTTCAAACTTAAATGACGAAGTGGAGGGCCTATGAACTTATTAAGGGAGCGCCGCAGGGGCGTCCAATGGTTTATCGGTTGGTTCAACATCCTGGTGGTTGTACTTTGGCTCGGTTGTCTCACGTGAGCCCAGACGAACTATGTGCTAAAGGAGCAAGATCGAGCCCGCGATTTCTCCATCACCACAGACGAAGGCAAGCACAAGCAGCTTGCCGCCAAATTCGTGGGGGTTCTGCAGGTGTCACTGAATCTTTGGTCGCGCAGTTTGACCGATCAGCTGATGGCCCATAGCGAGGCAATTGAAAACATTTGCAGCGTTTGTTAACATGAATATATGTGAGCTCAAAGATGATTATCGCGGATGCGTCGGTGCTTATTGCCCTGGCGAAAATGCGCAGGCTTGACCTGCTCAACTCAGCGTATGGTGACGTTTTGATCGGGCCCCAGGTTAAAGCTGAGACGGTTGACGCCGGCAAGAGAATTTCGGCTTCCGGCGTGGAGCGCATTGAAAAGGCACTGGATGATGGTTGGCTTCAAGTTGCGCGACTCTCATCGAAGGAAAAGAGCACGGCGCGTAGCATCGTTTCAAAGGGCGGTCTCGACGCAGGGGAGGCCGAATGCCTCGTCTTAGCTAGCTTTCGCAAACTCATAGTCATCCTGGATGACAGGGCGGCCCGGTCATTTGCTGAGGTTATGGGGGTCACGTACCTTGGAACTGCGGGAATGCTGTTCCACGCATTTGTGAAAAAGCATTTGACTCTGGATGAACTCGAGGATGCGGTTGAAGCGTTGAGCCAAACAATCTGGCTTGCGCCGGCCGTTGTTGCAGATGTATGGAAGAAAGCTCGGGAGGCTGACCGATGAAAAAGGAACAGATGGTGGGAACAAGGCTGCCTGGCACAGTGGTTCGGGACCTCGAAGCAATCGAACAAGTCGAGCAAGCCGACCGCTCGACAACTGTAAGAAAACTCCTCTCTCGGGCAATACAGGACTGGAAGCTGGACCACTATTCGCGTCTGTATGGCAGCGGCAAGCTCACGCTGGCACGTGCTGCCCGTGAAGCGCGAGTATCACTCTGGGAAATGATGGATTACGTGAAAACCAGGAAAATCACTGCACAGTATGACCTTGAGGATTTTCAGCGAGATCTCAGAACCGTCGTGGCCGGTGAAAGGCCGTAGGCGCGAAAAACTGTAATTACCGAGATAGCGCGGGATTCGGTGCGCGCGCCACACTAGCCAAGATCAGGAGGCAGCTATGGATCAACGGAAGATGGCACGAACCGTTTTCTTGTTTGCGGTTCTGAGCGCGATGTTTGCCGCCAACCTGTTTGGCCAGGGCGGCGGAAACGCGGCCATCACAGGAACGGTCACCGATCCTAGCGGAGCGGTCGTGGCCGGCGCGCAGGTGACCGTGACGCAACAATCGACATCGGTCAAGCGTTCCGCGACAACCAACGCAAGCGGCAACTTCACGGTTCCCTCGCTTCTTCCCGCGAGCTACAGTGTGACGATCGAGGCTGCGGGCTTCAAAACCGTCGCGCAGACCGTCACCGTTTTGGCCGATCAAATTCGCGACCTCAATGTGCGACTGGAAGTTGGCCAATCAACCCAACAGGTCATCGTGGAAGCGGCTCCTGTCCTCGTAAATACTATTACGCCGGTTTTGAGCCAAGTGATCGAGCAGAGCCGAGTAGAGGGCATTCCTTTGGTTACTCGCAACGCCGCGGACCTGACGCTTCTCGTGCCGGGAACCACGAGTGCCAACGGAGATGGCGTCCAGCAAGGAGACACCAAGCAGATTGCCGTGGGGACCCGTTCGGTAGCGGAGTCCATTGCGGTCAACGGCGCGCGCCCGGACCAGATCAGTTACAACCTGGACGGCGCCAACAACGAAGACCTGATGAGCAACACCAACAATCCTTTCCCATTTCCCGACGCGCTGCAGGAATTCAGCGTACAGACCAACAGCTTCGATGCCCGTTACGGGACGAATGCCGGCGCGGTCGTGAACGTAGTTACGAAGTCTGGGACGAACGTATGGCACGGCGACGGGTTTGAGTTCGTCCGGAATAAGATTTTCAATGCCCACAACTTTTTTG